>JALYMX010000102.1 GCA_030773495.1 Actinomycetota bacterium
CGCATCGTGAACACCGTGGCGGAGCGGCTCGGCCTGTCGAACGAAGATTCCCTTCCGTCGCGGCAGGTCCTTCGCGAGCACGGCAACTGCTCCTCGGCGACAGTGCTTCTCGTGCTCGATCAGATCCTGCGCCAACGCCAGCCGTCCCCAGGGGATCACGTCGTGGCGATGGCGTTCGGCCCGGGGCTCACGCTCTTCTTGGCCCTGCTCCGGATGCGGTGAAGGTCGACGCCTCGGATTCGCACCCTTCGGTGAGTGAAGACGCCGTGGTTGCGGAACTGTGGCCAAGACCGACCGGATCACGCGCGGTAGGCCGCCCCTGGACGTACGGGTGCGGCGAGAAGCGCCTGCCGCTCGCAGGGGCAGGGAATCGCCTTGTCATGCCCGTAACACCGAGATGGCGGAGAAGCGGCTGTCTCCGCAAAGCGTTCCGGCATCCGTTGTGAGGCGCAGCGGTAGCTGAAGATGAGGAGAGGCGAAGCCGGCCGTAGCGAAGCCGGCCGTAACGGCCTAGACGACCGGGGGCGGGTGCCCGAAACAATCGCTCGACCAAAAGCCTTGTCGTGGGGAAGGTCGTGAACGAGGCGCGGCTGAGTACCCTCGTCCCGGGACGCGGCGTCTTCGAGGGTGGATTTCGACCGACGACGCCGCCGAGCTCCGGTAGGGATTCCCCTGGGCTCCCGCCGAACCACAGGTACGACAGGTCGAGGCGGTGATCATCTCGTTCGCGGTAAACGATCCAGACGACGCAACCACTCGGCTTGTCGGCGAGACGCACGTTGATCGTCTGACGTGACGTCTTGCAGCCAGCGTCGCTGGCCTTGAGCTGTACATGGCCGACAACGCTCCCGCATTCGAGACGACGTCATAGCCGCCGGCGTCGACCTCTGACCGGAGGACCTCCACGCTTTGTTCTCGGCCGAACCACGACTCCTGCAGGACCTCGGCGATGAACACGTGCTCGATGAGCGCTTCCCGCGAGGACGAGTAGAGGTAGGAGGCCTCGCGTAGGCGGCGGCGGCGCTCCTCGTCCGACATGCGACCACCGTAGGCGGCCGGCGAACTCATCTCGCCACGAAGGGGTCCGTGGCCGAGCCCGAGGACGGCCAACAGCGATGTCCGACAGCCGCTCCGAACGTGCCTACCGCCGCGTTGGGCGCGGTGTGGAGCTGCCGGTCGGGCGTCCGTGCTCGCGGGAGTCGCCTGCCATCGACCGGCACATTAGGTGATGGGGGTATCGCGCTCGGCTGTCGGGTTCTAAGCCGGAGTGGCCGCTCCGAACCATGTTGAGAGTGCTTGAGGCAGCTCTGGGTCCGTGAGGTCTCCTGCCCAGGCGACATGTCCGTCGGGTCGGATCAACACGGCCGGGGGAGCAGCGATATCGCCAAGGACCGGGAGCTCCCACACGCCATCGTGCCTGGCGGCGACCAGCCGGACTCGATTCGCCCAGGGAGAAATGTCGAAGCCGCCGGGTTCACTGAGGTTGAGGAGCACGGGCCGGGCGTCGTGCAGCAGGGTGAATACGCGCCTGGGACCGTCCGCGGTGTGCACGTCGAGGTCGGGCATGCGCCGCCCCAGCAGCGGGTGTCCCTCTCCGAGGTCGTAGTGGATGTCGAGACCGGAGAGCGTCGCGGCGATCCGCCTGCGCGGCTCGTCCATGCTCAGCAGTTCGGTCATGGTGTCGCGGAGGGCCTGGTGACGGTCGTCGGGGCTGCTGAGCGCGACTTGCGCCATGGTGTTGTGCAACACCCGGGCACCGACCGGATGTCGTTCGGCGTGGTAGGTGTCCAGGAGGCTCTCGGGTGATGTCTTGTTCACCACCTGGGCCAGCTTCCATCCCAGGTTCACGGCATCCTGCACGCCGGTGTTGAGGCCCTGGCCGCCGTGTGGGGGATGCACGTGTGCGGCGTCCCCGGCGAGCAGTACCCGTCCGTGGCGGTAGGAGGCTGCCTGCCGCGCCATGTCGGTGAACCTGGAGATCCAGTTGGCGCTGCGAAGCCCGTAGTCCGTCCCGTACACGGCGAGGAGTGCCTCGCGAAGCTCGCCCATGCTGGGGTCGCCGGTGTGGTCGAGGTCTCGCTCTGTGAGTACGAGCCGAACCGACTCCCCGTCTTCCCTCCGGTTGAGGGCATGGGTGCCGACGCTGTCGCGACGGATGCCGAACTCCGGCTCCTCGTCCATCTCGACCTCGGCGATCATCCAGCTGGTCGAGGGATCCAACCCGGGGAAGTCGATACCGGCTGCCTTGCGGATCAGGCTGCGTCCTCCGTCGCAGCCGACGAGATACTCCGCTCGGAGCGACGTGTGCCCCGACAGCTCGACAGCGACGCCGCTGTCGTCCTGAGCGAAGCCCACCACCTCGCCGCGACGAAGGATCGGAGCCCCGAGCTCAGAGACCCAGTCAGCCAGGATGCGCTCGAAGTGGCTCTGCCAGAGCGCAAGTACGTAGTTGTGGCGGGTGGGGAAGTCGCTGATGTCCAAGGGGATAAGGGAGTAGCCCAGGCTCGGATATTCTTGCCCCGCCGAGAGGAATCGTTCCGCGATGCCACGCTGATCAAGCACCTCGATGGTGCGGGAGTGAAGACCCCCGGCTCGCGATCCGTCGAGATCCTGACTGGCGCGTCGTTCGACGACGACGACGTCGACCCCCGCCAACGCCAGCTCGCCCGCCAACATCAGCCCGGTCGGACCTCCTCCTGCGATCACCACCGCATGCTCGGTCATCGCCGCTCCCCGGCCATCGCTGCACCGGACAGGGACAGCCACCTCGCGCAGAGCGACCGCGCGCCAGCGCCGGTCGCCCGCATCCTCGCCGCCAACGCCTCGACCGGTTCAGCGCTCCCGCTCGACCCATCTGCCGAAAGCAACGCACCCATTCCACGACTCCTGGATCCATAGGTTCTGGCCGTGATCGGCTCAGCGAACGAGTCATGGTCAGCACGTTTGGGTCGCTTGCGGCAAGCCCCCTCCCTCGCGCTATGTTGTCCATGGCGGGAAGGTTCACGCTCGACGATGCGAGCGAGCCAATCGGTCCCTACTTCGGCAACACCGAGTGACGAAGCGGCGACGGCGCTGCTCGGCTTCGGAAACCCAGCAGCGGCGATCGACCCCGAACGCCGGCTTGGCGGCGCCGCCCAGGATCGAGGCGCCGGCCATGCAGCGTGCTGCGAGCGCGACCGATCGACGAAATGCGCGATTCGGTCGTCACAGATCGCTCTCACTCGCCGTTTCCGTCGCGTGCGCGGCGAGCGTGGTGAGCCCAGCGTTAGTCCGCCCGACGGCCCGTGGTCACGGCGTGATCCGGCGGCCATCGCTACTTCGTTGGCTTCGACTTCGCCTTCGCCCGGGCGGTGTTGAGCTCGACCGCAGCTCGGATGAGCGCCTTGAAGGCGCGAGCGTCGACCTCCTCGCCCTCGTGGATATCGATCGCGCGTCGCGTGTTGCCACCGAGGCTCGAGTTGAAGAGCTGGGCCGCGTCCTCCAACGACGCCCCGTTGGCGAAGGTGAGCTTCACCGCGGACTTGTAGGTCTCGCCGGTGCAGATGATCCCGTCGTGCGACCACGTGGGAACACCCGACGGGTTCGAGGGCTTCACCCACTTCACCTCCTCGACGACGTCCGGATCGGCCTCCTTGATGAGCTGGCGCATCCTGCTCAAGGTCTCTCCGCGCCAATCGCCGAGCTCCGCGATCGTCTTGTCGATCTGCGCTGGTGCCAAGTTGCCATCGTCGGCATCCGATTTCGTCATCGCTCCCTCCTGGACACGCTCTCCGTCCAGCATGCCTTCAACCGCGGCGGCCGGTGGAGTTGCGCAGCCACGGGTCCGGTTCGAGAGCGGTGTCTGAGCCCCGCTGGACGCGATTACGCACGGTCGGCGGAAGCACCAGATCGACGACTCCGGCTCGGTCGGAGAGGCGCCCGAATGTCCGAAGCCCGCATAGTGGTCCGAGGATCGGCATGGCTGGCGGCTTCCTGCACGTCACGGAGGGGGACGCCGGCGTCGAGGGCGGCGGTGATGAAGGCGTGTCGGAAGGTGTGCGGCCCGACCCGCTTGTTGATGCCGTCCTTGCGGGCGAGGCTGCGCACGATGTGCCAGGCGGCGTGGCGGTCGAGGCGTTCCCGTTCCGGCCCACGAAGATTGCCCTTTCGAGCCGTTCGGCGATGGCGAGGTCGATCGCTCGGGCCACCCTCGGGGCGAGGGGGATGGTGACGATCTTGCACCCCTTGCGCGGCACCGTCACGGTGCGATGGCCGCGCTCGATCCCCAGTGCGTCGATGTCAGGCGCCGAGCGCTTCGGACGCGCGTAGGCCTTTGATGGCCAGCAGCGACACGAGGGCGTGCTCGGCCGCCGATGCCAACCCCGCGGCGACGAGCAGCGCGCCGACCTCGTTGCGATCCGACCCGGTGGCGTGCGACCCGTAGTCCAGGCGGGGCCGGTGGACATGGGCTGCCGGTGACCGCTCGAGCAGGCCGTCCTGCTCGGCGTAGCGGTAGAACACGGCGACGGTACACAAGCGGCGAGCGACGATCGCTCGCGCCCGCCCACGAGCTTCGTGATCGCGAGCGAAGCACTCGATGTCGGCACGCCGCACCGCGAAGAGCCCCAGGTCATGGTTCTGCACCAGGCGACGAACTGGCGCAGATCCAGGGCGTAGGCCTCGCGGGTCAGACCGCGGTAGCCAGCAAGGAACGCGGCGAGCGCATAGCGCTCCGCATCCGAGAGCTCAGGCTCGATGACAGCAACGTCGGTCGTTGGGGTTGTGGTGGCGACGTGGCACCTCCAAGGTCAGGCCGAGACCCAGGAGGCGGGAGCCGCCAGGCCCCAGCTGCATGTTGAGGACCTCGCACGATCTGTTCCGGCCAACACCTGACACCCGCGCCCAACGTGCCTACCGCCGATTCGGGCGCGCAGATAGTCGGTCGTGACGGCATCGTGCTCGCGCGAGTTGCCTACCCGTCGACCGGCACTTTGGGAGCACGGGGGCTTACGAACGGTTGAAGTTGCGTGGCCTCATTCGTCTCGCGACGCGTCGTGAGCAACGAACTCCCAGCCCTCTCGCCAGGGATCGCTGACCTCTCGAATCTCTTCCAGCTGGACGTCGGAGAGCCGGTGCGCCAATCCCCACGACGTGGCGATGTGGCCGATCACCAGGAGGACGCGTCGGTCCCACCACCGGTCGCCGATGTCGTCGACGAACCGCGCCACACCGCGATCGCTGACGCCAACCTGCCCGACGTGGCAGCGGCGCCCTCGTCGGTCCGGCCGCGTACGTCTTGCTGTTGGCGCTGCCGCTGTGACCGGTGCGCAGGGACGCAAATCGGTATCCACAGATCGGCTCTCGGCTCAATCCAACGCCATGGTCGAGACGCGGACAGGGCGGAGGCGGAGGGCCAGCCCGCTGCAGGCCGTGGTTACGGCGGCGGCCATGAGCGGGACGGCGACGAGCAGCAGCGCGACGACACGCCACGGGAACACTAGCGGAAGGTTCGCGTCGCTGGCGGCGGTGAAGACCGAGACGGGCAGGAAGCCGACGGGCACGGCGAGCGCGGCGCCGAGGAGCGAGAGCAGCAGGGCCTTTCGTCCGCTGGTGCGGCGCATCGTGGGGGGTGGTGCACCGACGACGACGAGGACGTCGCGCTCGTCGCGGGTTTCGGCGGCGGCGAGCGCGAGGCTCACGGCGACCACGAACAGGCTGAGGAGGAAGGCGGCGCTGGTGAGTAGCGCCTCGAGCAGGTGGGGGTTGACGACGGCGGACGGATAGTACGTCTCGGCGTTCACCGTGATAATCGGGTCACCCGGCTCCTGCCTGTCGAGGGCGAGGTCCCGGTACTCCTCCATGGCGTCCTGCACGGCGGTGCGCTGTTCGTCGGTGAGCGCCCGTGACGCTCGCACCACGGTCGAGCCGATGATCGGCTCGAGACCGAGCGTGCGGGCGTGCTCGGCGGTGACGAAGATCCTCGGCAGCGATCCGAGTGCGAGGCTCTCCTGTGCGACGACGTCGACGGAGAACGGCGGGATGAGCTCCTCGACCGCCGGTGGCTGGCCGGTGCTCGACTCGGTGAACGCTTCGGCGACGAGGGCGACGGTCGCGGTGCCGCCAGAGGCCGAGTCCGAGCCCCACCGGATGGCGACGACGCCGTCCTCGTCCAGGGCTCGACGTGCCGCGCCAGGGAGGTCGTAGAGCCCGAGCAGGGTGGCGTCGGCGACCGAAGCGACCTGAAGGGTCGGTCCGCCTCCCAGTGAGATGTAGTCGTCGTCGTCGGACGGCGGTCCGTCCGGGACGAACTCGCGCACGACCCAGTGGCTGTGACCGCGAGCGGCCGGGACGCCAGCGGCGGTGAGCTGGTGGACCTCGGCGCCGGGGAGGGCGGCCCGGACCTCGGCCAGGACCTCGCCGGGCACCGGGACGGGCGTGTGCTCCCCGCCGAACCGCTCGCGGTCGTAGAAGGAGCGCTGTGCTTGTGCGTAGAGCTGCACCTCGTCGGTTCGCATCCATGTCGGTTCGTCGTCGTCCTTGGCATCGGCGGCCAGCACGAGGGCGGACGCGGCGATGGCGAGCGCGCTCGTCGCACACACGGCTGAGACGACGGCTCCGGTGCGCGTTCGCTGACGGGCGAGACTCCGGGCGGCGAGGCGTGACGACCCGTGCAGCCGCGACGCGAGCGGCTCGAGGACGCTCACGTAGCCGGGCGCGATCGCGCAGGCACCGAGGAGGACGGCGACGCCGCCGATGATGGCGGTCAGCGCCCACACGGTGGCCCCGCTCGTCGCCCCGTTGGCGCCGAGCACGGCGAGCCCGAGGAGGGCGAGGCCGCCGGTGCCGACGGCGATGCCCGTGATCGTCAGCCATGTCGGTACGGGCCGGAGTGGGCGGCGGCCGGCGAGCGCGGCGAGCACCGGGATGCGCGCGGTCGTTCGGGCGGGCACGAGCGCGGCGAGCGTGGCGGCGGCGACGCCGAGGATGACGATGGGGATCAGGTCGGACAGACGAGTGGTGTAGGGATCGACGTCGCGGCCGAGGAGGCGGTCGGCGTGGGGAGCGATCGCGGCGAGGAGTACGGCGGCGAGGACGAGGCCGAGAACGGCGCCAAGCACCCCTGTCCAGGTTCCCTGGAGGAACGGCACGCGACGGAGGCCGGCCGGCGGGGCGCCGTTCGCGGCGAGTTGCCCGAGCGTGGCGAGCTGACGGCGAGCGCCGGCGGCGAAGGCGGCGGCGATGACGATCCCAACGACGGTGAGCACGACCGCTCCGATCACCCAGCTCCACGCCACCGTCGCCGTCTCACGCGACGGTCCCGCGTCCCAGTGGGTGGCGCCCGGCGTGCCGTCGGGTACGACCCCGGGGGCGAACGCGACGCCGTCGGAGAAGCGGCCCAGCGCGACGAGCTGCGTGGTCGTCACATCGGCGGGGAGATCCACGAGCACCGTTCGCACCGAGAACGCCAGGCCGTCGTCGCGCCAGGCGAACGGGGTGCCCGGCCCGAGGACGAGGGTGTGTGAGCCCCACCACGCCCGGCGTTCGCCGAGCCCGACGACCGTCCATGTGACGGGGTCCGGGCGCTCGAGCTCGAGGGTGTCGCCGACGCCGATGCCGAGCTGGTCGGCGACCGAACGCGTCACGAACACCTCACCCGCGCGCAGGGGTGCACGACCGGAGGTGATCTGCATGATCGGCGACGTGAGTGGATCGGTCATCGAGAGGTCGGTGATCTCGGCCCTGCTGCGCTGCCCGCCGGTCGTGCGCACGAGCCGGTGCTCCGAGCGGTAGACGACGGTGCGGGCGCCCTCGGGGAGCAGGTCGTCCAACGCCGCACCTCCGGTCTCCCGGGGCGCGCCGCCGGGCGCGCCTGGCGTGGCCATGACATCGGCGTTGCCCCACTGGCTGCGCCACTCGGCGTCAGGGCTCTGGTGGTCGGTGCGCACCCAGACGGCGGCGACGACCATCCCGGCGACGGGCATCGCGACGAGGAGCGCGACGAGGAGCGTTCGCCATGGTCGCCGGGTCGTCTCGCGGCGAGCGAGGCGAGCAGCCAGCCGGAGCGACGACAACGACATCGAACGGCGCGTCGTCAACGGCGTCACCGGGCTGCTTCCAGCTCGGCTTGCCTGGCGAGCGGATCCGTCACGCCGACGATGCGCCCGTCGCGCATGGACACGACTCGGTCGGCGCAGGCCGCGTAGCGGGGTTCGTGGGTGACGAGGATCACCGCCGCCCCTCGCTCGGCGGGCAGCGACGCGAGCAGCTCGATCACCGCCTCACCGGTTCGCGTGTCGAGCGCGCCGGTCGGCTCGTCGGCCAGCAGCAGCCCGCGAGCGCCGACGATGGCGCGGGCGATCGCGATGCGCTGCTGTTGCCCGCCCGAGAAGTCGTCGGGGTACCGATCGAGGTGCTCATGGAGCCCGACCGAGCCCAGTGCGTCGCGCGCCTGCGCCCGCGCCACACGGGTGCCGATCCCGTCGAGCTCGAGCGGCAGCATGACGTTCTCCATCGCCGTCAGACCGGCGACCAGGTTGAGGCGCTGGAACACGTAGCCGACGTGCCGGCGTCGCAGCTCGGCGCGTTCGCCGGCATCCATCGTCGCCAGGTCACGGCCCCCGACCAGCACCCGCCCCGCGCTCGGGTCCTCGAGCCCACCGGCGAGGTGCAGGAGCGTGGACTTTCCACACCCCGACGGGCCCCGGACGGCGACGATCTCGCCGGGCGCCACCGTCAACGAGACATCCGTCAGCGCGCGCACCTCGGTCGGTCCGGCGCCGTAGCTCTTCACCACATCGACGAACTCGACAACGCTCATCGTCGGCCTCCCCGCCTCCCCCGATGGCGCGCCACCGGCTCGTCCTCGCCGCCGGCATCGCCGGCGCTGCTCACCCGTTCCTCACAGAGGTCCAGCCACCGCAGGTCCGCCTCCGCCCGCAGCACCAGGACGTCCACCACCAGCTCCCCAGCGAGCGGGTCACCGTCGCCGCGACGCCGGCCCCGGGCCTGCCGACGCCGCTGGGCGAGGAGCGCGAGCAGCGCGTCCCGCTGGTGGCCCGATCACCTCCAGCGCGTGGTCACGATCGCCGGCGACCGCCAGCAGGACCTTCAACACGAGCTCATCCCGCGGGGGCGGTTCCTCACCCGGCACCGCCCACCACCACTCGCCCAGCTCCTCGCGGCCCCGGCCCGTCAGACGCCACGCCCGCTGCCCCTCGTCGGCCGCCGCCGCCTCGACGAGGCCGTCACGCTCCAGTCGATCGAGCGTCGTGTACACCTGGCCCACGTTCAGCGGCCACACAGCGCCCGTCGCCCGCTCGGCTGGAGATCATCGCCGAGCCCTCGCGATCGGAGCGACGCAAGGGCTAGTAACGTACACTTGAGCTACTAACCGTGCGAAAGTTGCCGTGGAGCTCGCAGGCGTCGAGGTACCCATCCTCTGGCGAGGCAGGCGGGCGCGCGCGTTCGTCCCCGCTCGACTCGACGAGCGCAACCTCGCTCTCAACACCGACACGGTGGCGCGCGCCGCACGGGCGCAAGCCGCGGTCGAGCACGGCGCGGAGGCCATGCCCGAGGACTACGCGGCGCTCGCCCGCCTCCTGCTTCGCGCAGAAGGGGTCGCATCGTCGTTCATCGAGGGCGTCACGGCGCCGGTCGTCGACGTCGTCCTCGCCGAAGTCGCTGACTATGCCGGTCCATCGGCCGCCGCGTGGGTCGCCGCCAACCTCGCCGCCGTCGCCGAAGCGCTCGAGGAAGCGCACGCCGGCCCGCTCACGGTCGACAGCCTCTGCCGCTGGCACAGGACGCTCATGATGGGCAGCCCCACGCCGTCGCGCCACGTCGGGGTCGTCAGGGACGAGCAGGGATGGATGGGCGGCACCTCACCACTCGACGCCAACCTCGTCACGCCGCCACCCGAGTACGTGCCGGACCTCCTCGACGACCTCGTCGCGTACGTGAATCGGCGCGACGTCGATCCGGTCAGCCAGGCCGCCATCGCCCACGCCCAGTTCGAGGTCATCCATCCGTTTGCCGACGGGAACGGCCGCGTCGGGCGTGTTCTCATCGCTTGGGTGCTCGTGCGACGGCTCTCGCTCATCACGGCCCCACCGGTGAGCACCCGGATCGCCGCCGACGTCGGCGGCTACAGCTCCGGGCTCGTGCTGTTTCGGATCGGCGACCACGACCGCTGGGTGCAGTGGTTCGCAGACGCCGTCTCGGGTGCCGGACGCGCGCAGGAGGAGCTCGTCGCCGCGGTGCAGGACCTGCGTCGCGCCTGGGAGGACCGGCTTCGCGCACCGAGGCATGGCGCGCGGCGCCTCCGGAGCAACGCTGCCGCGTGGCGCGTCCTCGACCTACTGCCTCGCCGCCTCGTGCTCACCGGTCCGCTCGTCGCGGAAGAGCTTCGTATCCCGCTGAAGTCGGTGAGCGCTGCACTGCGCGACCTCGTCGATGCCGGCGTCCTGGTCGAGCACGGCACGCTGCAGGCGAAGAGACGAGGCCGGCCGAGCCGTCTCTACGTGAGCCACGAACTGCTGGGCCTCACCGGTTCGAACCCGCTCCGGGCGTGATGCTTCCCGCCGGCCGGCGGCGGCCAGCCAGTGTGCGTCTCGCCCACGGTGGTGTCGTCGGGCTCGATGGAGCGTAGGCCGTGCGGTCGCTCCCCGACGGCCAGCACGAGCGTGACAGCGATCGCGCGGTCTTGCCGCGGAGGCGGGCCGTTGGCTCTCCGGTGGACGGGTTCATGCAGGCGCTTCCTTTCGGCGGTGTGCCCGTGTCGCCCCTTTTACAGGGGCGTGGCGATGCCGTGGAGAGGTTCGTCTGCGGCGAGTGCTGTTCATCAGGGAGTAGACGTGCTCGTGTCGTCGGTACCGGTGTCCGTGGTGCAGACGCCGTTGTTGCAGCTCGTCGAGGTGGACCCGACGTGTCGTTTACGTCGCGTGGGTCGTACGCAACCCGACACGACGACGTGACGGAGTTGCACGCCTGGAGTCCGCCAGTCCGGGGGCACCTTGGAGAACGCGGTGCCCCCGGGCGAGCAGGCAGACGAACGCCGCTCGATCGCCGGCTCCAGCCGACGACCGCCCCGTGACTCTCGATCAGGGCCGGGCTCGAGGCCCTCGGCGGACGGGGAGCGGCTGCGGTCACAGCTGTGTCGGGCTGGCCTCGCCGTCGTCACCCCCGCGGTCGTCGCCCCCGCGGTCGTCGCACCAGTGGTCCCGTGCCTCGGGGGTGGTGGCGTCCGGCGCCGGCGTCTCCGCGTTCGGGGGTGTCGTGGTGCTCGGCGTCTCCTGCGCGCCGGCCAAGCCGACGCCGCCCACGGCGAGGGCGGCAAGGGCACCGGCCACAGCACCGACCAGACGCGGTTTCACTCGGTTTCCCTGCATGTCGGTGATCCTCTCCTTTCGGTTGTTCTGCTCGGCTCGTGCGGTCGCAACGAGCCCGCAGAAGACGATGCCCAATCAATGTGTGAGCAGCCTGGGAACCGGATGCGGGATCGCTGATCGCGGCGTGTGCGATTTCGATGTGGGCGCCGACAAGCCGCGCCCGTTCGTAGGTCGCGAGCCCGAGCCGAATCCGGCCCTCGGCATGCTGGCGATCCGCCTGTCGCTGCGGCGGCCCAACCTGTTCGAGAACCAGCTGCGGGCCGTGCTGCGGGCCCACGGCAACCGGACCGGTGGGGGGACCACCGGCATCATGTTCCCGCTCGTGAGCGGGTGGACGAGGTGGTGTCGGCCCGCCGAGGACGAAGGGATCGGGCTCGACGGCGTCGAGGTGGACGTCATAATCGAGGTCCCCTCCGCCGCCCTGGCCGCCGATCGGATCGCCCCCCTCGCGAACCTCTTCTCGGTAGGGACGAATGACCTCCTGCAGTACCTGTTCGTCGCCGATCGCCAGGTGGCCGAGCTGGCCGACGTGTGCGAGCCGCTGGTGCTCGACCTGATCAGCGCCGTGGTGGGCGCCGCCGACCGTCACGGGGCGTGGGTCGGGTGTGTGGCGAGACGGCCAGCGAGCCGGAGGCGGCCGCCGCCCTCGTCGGGCTCGGGGTCCGCGAACTGTGCATGGTGCCGGGTGCGCTCGGTGAGGTGAAGCACCTCCTGCGTCGGACACGACCTGTCCGTGCTCCAGGCGGCCGCCGAGCGCGTCCGGGGGGCGGCGACCGCGGCGGACGCCCGCGCCGTGCTCACCACCCTGACTTGAGCGCAGAGGACGAGCCGCACCGCGAGCGCGCGTGTTCCCCCGGCGTCATGGTGATCCGCGAGACTGGTCGCCATGCCCCGACCGCGGACCCCCACCGCGGCCGACCTCGCCGCCGACCCCCTCGGCGAAGCGGTGGCCGAGGCCCTCACCGACGTGCTGGCCGGCGCGACCGTCCAGCTGTCCTACGCACGCGACGACGCGGCCCCGCCGCTGCCTCCTGCCGGCGTCGCGACGGCGTCGGCGACAGGCGCAGGACCGCCGGGCTGGCTCGCCGCCATGACGGTGGGGCTGGACGCCGGCGTCACCCGGCTCGTCCCCTCGGGTGAAGGCACGCCTGTGGCCGAGCTCCTGAATGCCCTTCCGCCCGCCGGCCTCCAGGCCGCCGCCCAGTTGCGCGACGGCGACGGCACGGGCGTTCCACTCAGCCCGGCGCTGCGCCGCGCCGTGCGCGACGTCGTCGCCGCCGAGATCCTCGATGGGTATCTCGCCAAGAGGGTGGGCAGGACCGTGCGTCCCGGTCTCGTCGCCGAGACGATCGAGTTCCTCATCGAGCTGAGTGGGACACGGGTGGAGTCCCACGACCTGACCCACGGCGTCGTGGTGGCCGACGTCCTGCACGACCGTCCGCGCCTGGAGTTCAGGTACCCGGGCGGCATCCGCGCGGCGAAGCGGGCGCCGCTGCTGTTCGACGGCCGACGAGCGCTGCTCGTGGTGGATCCACACGGGCGGGCCCGCACGGAGTTGCAGAGCCACCGCTTCGAGCGAGTCGTGCCGAGCGTGGAGCGAAAGCCTGTGAGCCACGACGACTGGGTGGAGAGCGGGTCGCTCGTTGCCGAAGCGACCAGCGTTCTGGGAGGCCTCGGCTTCTTCGTCCGAGCCGACCGGAGCATCTGGACGTTCGTGGATGGCCGGCCACTGCTGGTTCGCCGGGCCGAGCGCTGGACGGCGTTCCCCCTCGAGCTCAGCGCATTGATCGAGAACATGATCGGCGGCGGTTCGGTCGCCGCCCTCGTCGCCCGCGCCGCGTTCAGGATCTCCGCGCAGCCCAACGGCGCCATCCTCGCCATCGTCGACGACCCGGCCCGCCTCGAGGGGATCGTGTCGGCCAAGGACCGCTACGACCTGCGCCACGAGATCGACCCGCCGGCGATGCGGCCCGAGACACGTCTCCACCATCTCATCGACGCCGAAGAGCTCGACGAGCACACGCTGGTGCGACTGGCCATGCTCGACGGTGCCACCATCCTCGATCGAGGCGGCCGACTCCTGGCCTATGGAGCCGTGGTGAGCAGCACCGACAGTCAGCACGAGGGAGCGCGCACCGCGGCAGCGAGGACGCTTTCGGAGACCGCGCAGGTCGTCCTCAAGATCTCCGTTGACGGCGACATCACCATCTTCCGGGCGGGCACGCTGGTAACGACGCTCCTCGGACGCGCACCCGCCTCGATGCTCTGACGCAGAGCGATGGCGGGCGAGACGCCCTACGCCGGCCGCTCGACGAGATCCTTGAGGTTCTGCAGCGAGTGCTCGGCCTCTCGCTCGTTTCGGCGTTCGACGTACACCTTGTCGAGGAGGTCACCGAGCACGCCGCCAGGCAGGTCGTAGTCGGCGTGGAGGTCGACGCGGCTGCCGGTCGCGGTCGCCTCGATGCTCTGCCGCATGTGAAGACGCCCTCCCCCTGGCGCCGTCGCCTCGTAGGCCACCACGTGCGGCGGTTCGTAGGTGACGCAGCGCCAGTGGGTGGTCAGCTTCACGCCGCCGATGCGAATGGTCTGGTCGAACTCGTCATCGAGGGTGAGCGGGTGGTCAGGGCGGTCGTGGGACTCGGTGATCGTCGACCACCTCGTGAGCCGGGTGAGGTCGGTGAGCTCGCGGAAGACCAGATCTGGGGGAGCGGCGATCTCGATGGAGCGGTTGATCTCGGTCACCTGCGTTCCTTTCTCTTGACCAGCTGCCGGAGCAGCCTCCACGACACGAGAGCGGCCAGCGCCCCGGCAACGGCCTTGATGACGTAGGACGGTACCGTGGTCGGCTCCGGCGGTCGCGTCCCTGCTAGGTCGCCCTCGGCGGGGCCGGGGACGCCCTGGAAGCCGGAGTCGAAGTTGATGCCGAGGCGGATGCCGTCGTCACCGCCGTCGCTGTGGATGCTGTTGAACCGGATGGAGTTGGCGTCGGTGGTGTCGGTGGCAGCCCTGAACTGCCCGCCCACGAGCACCCCGTCGTCCTCGTGGAAGGCAATCGTGTTGCCCCCCGAGTTGACGGCTTCGGCGGGACCGCCGGCGGCGTTGAACCTGGCCTCCCTCGTGATGTGGACGCCGGTGTCCTGCACGAGCCCACCGCCTCGGAACGCCTGCAGGTTGCGGTCGGTGCCGATCAGGTTGTTCTGGATGCGGTTGTGGTCGGTGCCGGGATCGATGATGAGCACGCCCACGTCGTTGCCGGAGATCACGTTGCGGTCCTCGACTCTGGGACCACCCACGACGTTGTGGTTGGCACCTCCGGCGGGTCTCCTGGTCGTCGTCACTTGTGAACGGCCCGCCCCCGAGAGCACCGCCGGGCGTGAGCCCACGGCCACTGCGCCATCACTCGTGGTCGGAGCCTCTCCTCACGGCAGCGAAGCCGTCGCCGACCCGCAGCAGCGCCATGTAGAGCGTGAGCCCGGGCCCGAACGCCATGGCGACGATGTGGTCACCCGGCGCCGGTGAGCGCTGTCGGAGCAGCTCCTCGAGCACCACGAGGACGGTGGCGGAGGAGCAGTTGCCGTGCTCGCGCAGCACCTGTCGAGACGGAGCGACGTCGTGTTCGCTCAGTCCCAGCCGCTCAGCGACCGTGGACACGATCCGGGGGCCGCCGGGGTGGATGGCCCAGTGACCGACGTCTGGGATGCGCAGCCCGTGAGGAGCGAGGAGTTCCGTCGCGGCCTGCACGACGTGCGCAGCGAGCACGCCAGGCACCCGGGGCGACAGGGTCATGCGAAAGCCGAGATCGGTGATCTGCCAGGCCATGTCAGCCATCGTCGTCAGATCCGTGCGGGCCACCACGTCCATCACCTCGAGGCCAGCTGCGTCGGGATGCACGACAACGGCCGCTGCCGCGTCGGAGAACAGGGCGTGTGCCACGATCTGGTCGAGCTCGTCGGTAGGGGGCTGAAGGTGGAGGCTCGTGAGCTCGACGCACAGCAGCACCCCCAGTTTCCGGCGGGCGGCCGCGGCATCGGCGACGGCCGCGAGGGCGGGCAGGGCGGCAAAGCAGCCCATGTGGCCGACGTGCAGTCGTTCGACCGAGGCTGGCATGCCGAGATCGCGGGCCAAGAGCATGTCGAGCCCCGGCGTGGCGTAGCCGGTGCACGACACCACGGCGAACAGGTCCACGTCGCCGGGCGAAAGGCCGGCATCGGCGAGGGACGCGCCGACGGCCGCCTTGCCCAGGGGCAGGGCCTCGTCGACGAAGCGCCTCATTCGCACCCCGGTCGTCGCTCGGCTCACGTCCTCCGCGCGCGGATCCACCACCGCGTGACGTCGATCGACGCCGGCGTTGCGCCAGATCCGTGGGGCAGCGCGACTTGCCGCGTAGTGGGAGGAGAAGAAGCCGTCCCACACCTCCTGCTGGTCCATGGCGGGGGGGAAGGCGGTAGCGACGCCCGTGATCGCCGGGGTCACCATGGACGGGCTCCCAATCCCATCCCGGGCTCCATTCCCAACGCTGCCGCGCCGAGAACGTTGGCGGCGATGTCACTCGACGGGGGCATCACCGCGCCGCTGCGAGCGTCACGCAGCAACCGCTCGAGCTCGGACCCTCGCACGAGGGCGCCCAGGCCGCATGCCTCGGTGAGGCTGGCGGCGATCTCGAAGGCGATATCGCCCGCCAACAACTTCGCCCGATACACCGCTCGGTTCGTCTCGGCGTCGCCCGGCTTGGCGTCCACCTGTCGGCCCGCCTCCTCCACGGCCAGGCGAGCTGCTTCCACCTGGGCGTCGGCCCTGCCCAGGCGCTGTCGCACCCATGGTGACGAGCCGAGGTTCACCTGCCGCGGCGACCCTCCCGTCGCCGGCTCGCGCACCGACGCTTGGCGGATGTACGCCACGGCGGCGGCCAGCGCGGCCTGCGCGACACCCACGTAGACGGCGGCGTAGGACGCGACCAGCCACGCCGGCATGGCGTAGGCCAGGAGCAGGGCGACGCCTTCCACCCCGACGAGGGCTTCCTGGTCCACGAGCGCATCGAGGGCGAACCCGTTGCTGGCCGTGGCCCGCATCCCGAGCGGGTCCCACCCCTCCTCCACGGCACCGATGGCGGCGTTGGGGACGAGGAAGTACGAGATGCGCGGCTCGTCGTCGGCTGCCGCCGCGTCTCGGGCGGCGACCAGGTAGGCATCGAGGTGCCCGGCGCCGGAACAGGTGGACTTGTGGCCGCGGATGCGGTACTTGCCGTCCTCCCTCGTGTACGAGGTCTGCAGTGCCGACAGCCGCGACCCGGATCCCCTCTCGCTGATGGCGACGCCGTACATGGCGCCGCCCACCGCCCCCTCGAGCACCTCGTCTCTCCGTGCCAGGAACGACTCCGCGGCGCCGAGGGCGCGGGCCAGCTCGTCGGCGACGCCGGCGAGCGCACCAGTGACAGCCGCGTGCATGTTGAACAACAACGCGCTCGCCCCACTCCCGTGGGCCAGGCGTACGGCCACGCCGACGTAGTCCTCGAACCCCGCGCCCATGCCGCCGAGCCGGGCGGGCACGAGCAGCCCCAGAAGGCCGCTGGCACGCAGGTCGGCCATGTCGGCCTCGGGAAAGGCGGCGCTGCGGTCGTAGTCGACGGCACGTGGAGCCCAGGCCGCCGCCACCTCCTCTGCCAAGGCGAGCAGCGACGGCGACGTCATGGCTGCGCCTTCGTGCCCAGGCCCTGGTACACGAGGGCGACAGAACGGGTTCGCAGCATGCGTACGGGGTGGTGGCGGTGGAGGAGGAAGCGGGCGTAGTCGCGGACCGATGGTCGGATGCCCCACACCTGGAGGCGAACGCCGTGCCGGGCGAACAGTGCCCGGAGCCTGTCGGGGTCCACGAACAGCGCCGGATCGTGGATCCGCGGCGGTGGGCCACCGGGCAGCCGCTCAGCGACCGTCACCAAAGCGAAACGGGCGATGCGGGTGGCGTTGATGGTGTCCAGGACGATGGTCCCTCCCGGCCGAAGCACGCGGCACGCCTCGGACACCACGGCGGCGAGGTCCGACACGTGCTCGAGGATCTCGCCGGCCACCACGACGGCGGCCGAGGAGTCAGCGAGCGGGAGGTAGCCGGCGTCGGCGCAAACCGTCCGCACGCCGTGCTTGGATGCGACAGTGAGCGCCGACATGGTGACGTCGACGCCGACGTGCACGTAGCCGTCGACCGACCCGGCCATCACGCCGCCGCCGCAGCCGACGTCGACGAGCACGTGGTCCCGGCCGGGCGCCGGCGGGAGCAGCTCGCCCCGCGCCACGGACAGCCAATGCAGGGCGGCGAAGGCCCCCGCCGGACGCCACCACTCGCCGGCCAGGTCGTCGTATTGCCGGGTGTCGTTGCGATCCCGCACCCCGGCACGCGTCATCCTCAGGTCCTCTGGGCCCGGCGGGCGAAGGTCGAGAAGCTAGAAGACGAGGCTCGAGCTGCCGTCGGTGCGCAACAAGCCGTAGAAGATGGCCATCGACAGCCCGAAGCCGAGGTGGCCCACGACGGAGGTCGCGACGTCCAACGCCCCATACTTCCTGTACGCCAAGCCCTGTCCGCCGACGATGTCGGTCTCCGGATCAGTCGACGGGATGATGGCGACCACCGGCCCGGCGATGCTGAGGTGGATGAGGGCACCGATCAGGCCCCAAAGCCACAGGTTCCCGTCGGCGCCCACGAGGTCGAAGAAGAGCGCGTAGACCACGGCGGCGAGCACGGCGATGACCTCGTGGAAGAGGAACCCCGCCGCGTAGCCGGCAGCGCCGGGAACCCTCAGGAGGTTCTGGCCCCAGGTCCGGAAGATGTTCTGCTTTACGGGCAGGCCCAGCGCCTTCTGGATGTAGACGGGGCCCTCCATGATCACGCCGGCGATCAGACCGGCCAGCACGGCGGCGCCGAGCTCGAACGAAACCTCCAACCTCTTGCTCCCTTCTCGACCAGGCCCTGGCGGCCGGGTTGCGGACGTTCTTCCGCTCTACAAACGCAGAGGCGGCCCTGGTGCAAGAACGCGCCCCCGTGCAGTGATTACCGAGACCCGGTGGAGGAAAACCAACCTTCGTTGATTTTTTGCCCTCTAGTGTTCGTGCACGCTGGAAAAGGCGACGAGGCCACGCCGTGCGTCGGGACAAGCACGGCAAGTGGTGGAGTGGCGGTGGGGTCGCCGCCGCTGCATCAATGCGGACGCTTCGCGACGACCACGCAGCAGTGGCCGTCGCGATGGCCGGCCACCGGCTCGAGCCGTCCTGCCTGGCATCCCTCCAAGGCGCCCTGGACCAGCCGCTGATTCATCTCGCAGACCAGGTAGGGAGGGACCACGAGCGCGTCGAACGGGCAGTTGCCCAGGAGGATCTCGCGACCGACGACCCGCGGCTCGTAGCCGAGCTCGCCCAACAGTCGTACGAACTCGTCTCGTGTGACCCCTCGTTGGCGACGTCGCGCATCCTCTGCCCGGAACTCCTCGCCCGCCTCCCGGCCCTTGGCATGAGCGAGCTCAAGGGCGCGCTGGGTGGGTGAGATCGCGGCGTCGGCGGTGACCACGGCACGGGCCAGGACGTCGGCGGCCACGTCGTAGCGACGCGGCGGTATCCCCAGAGCGACCTCTCGGTTGGTCGGTCGGTAGTACTTGGCCCGCCGGCCGCCGCCCCCCGAGGACGCTGAGGACTCGGGTTCGGGGTGCGCGAAGTGGGCGGCGAGGAAGCCGCCCTCCAAGAGCTTCTCCAAGTGGAACGTCGCCAGTGTCCGCGAGATCGCGAGCGAGTCGGCGACGTCGTCCTTGGTCAGGGCCCTGCCGGACTGGCGGAGAGCAAGGTAGATCTGCCGGCGTCGGGGATCGGCAAGGAGGGCGTACCTCTCGGCGTCGTCTTCGACAACCCGTCTCATCGCATCAATCGTTCTCGTGTCGTCCGAAGACGAAACGCCGAACCGGCGTCGGCTCCTCCGCTGTCGGGGGAGAGGCACGTGGCGGTCGCCCACAGAAACCGCGTGCCACCGAACCGCCGTCACGACCGCGACGGAGGGGCGCCGAGGATACCCGCTCGGAGGACGACACCTCCGCTTCACGGGTCTACTTGGCGAAGCCGAGTGACCCGAGTCGGCGACGGAGAAAAGACAAGGACCGTTGTGTGTTGTTCGGAAGGGTGGGGTAGCTTGGCGACGTGCTCCATGGCGCGTCGTCTTCGCTGGGCAACGAAGACCTGTGGTTCCTCGCTCTGGCCGTCGGGTCGGTGGCGGTGGTTGTCATTGCCGTGCTGTTCGGCCTGGTGATCGCGACGCTCCAGAGCATCGACCGCCATGCAGCGCGCACGCACACCGCGTCGAAGCAGATCGCCCAGAACACCGTGGCGCTGTGGACGTTGGAGCAGATGAACCGGGACCTGGTGGCGATCCGGGACGCGGCCCGCGGGGCCGAGCGTTCCCGGGTCGCCGCCGCCGTGGCTGGGCCGCTCACCGCCGCGGCTGACAAGGTGCAGGGCTGGCTCGGCGGCTCTGAGCACCACGACGACAAGAGCTCGTAGGCGCGATGCTGACCCTGGTCGTCGTCACGGCTGCGGTGCTCGGCGTGGCCTTGATCGCCGCGCTCGTCGCCGCCCTTATCTTCGTCACCCGGATCCGGTCCTGCATGGTCGAGACGTCGGCGGCGCTGAGCGTCGTCGACGACGGAGCGAGCCGCCTCGCCGGGCGCTTGCAGCGAATGCAGCATGCGGTCCACACGGCGGCGAGCGAGCTCGCCGGGGCCGAGAAGTAGCGAGACGAGCGGTGGACGTCATCGCGTGGGGCGGGCTCGTCGTGTCCTGGGTCCTGCTTCTCCTCGTCGTGAAGTTCGTCTTCCTCGTGCTGCGCGTGCTGAAGCAGACGCGTCGGCTGGCGGAGATGACGCGCGACTCCGCCGTCCACCTCTCGCACAACGTGTCAGACGACGACGCCTTTGCCGAGCTCGAAATCCTCGCCGCTCAGCTACCCGAGGCCGTCCGCGCACTTCCCAGCGGCGCGGCCGCGGTGCGACCGAGGCGGAGCTCGGTGTCGCCGGGCATCGGCGGACGGTTCCCGTGAGCACCTTCCTCACGGTCCTCTCCGTGCTCGCCGCGTGGACGCTGCTCGGCGTCCTCCTCGTCGGGCTCCTCCTGACCGTGAAGTCGCTGCAGAGCATCCGCCACTGGTTCGAGAAGACGACGGTGAGCGTGCGCACGG
>JALYMX010000103.1 GCA_030773495.1 Actinomycetota bacterium
TCGGGGTCGTCCACCAAGGCAGCGAGCTGCCGGGTCAGTCGGATCGCCTCGGCCGCGAGATCGACCTCGCCGGAGTAGCCCTCGTTGAAGACGAGGTACAGCACCCGCATCACCGTGCGCACGTCGCGGGACGTTCGACACCGGCCCGACTGACCGTGCGCTTGGCGCGGCTGATGCGCTGCGCCATGGTGCGCTCGGGCACGAGGTAGGCCTGTGCGAGGCCTGTGGTGAGGCCGCGCACGGCCCGGAGGGTCAACGAGACCGCCGACGACGACGTCAGGTCGGGGTGTGCGCACAGGAAGTAGAGGCGCAGCGCTGGGCTGTCGCCCGGCCGTCGTATGGGCGATCCCGGCTGACGCCGCCGCTCTCCACGCGGCAGTCGTCGTCGAAGGTCAGACCGCGGGGAGCGCCGAGGGCCTGGCGGCCCGGCGGGTGCGCGCCATCGCCGACCCGACACGGTGGGAACCGCACGTACTCGCTCAGGCCGTCCGCCTCGTGCCCACGGGGATCGTTCGCCTGTCCGATGTGCCGGATGGGGCGGCGATCGCTCGTGACATTCTCCTCACCGCTCTCGAAGCACTCGAGGGCATGGGCCCTCGTCCGGGCAACGGCTGAACGCCGGGCAAACCCGCCGCGGGCGGCCGCCGTCGTCGTTCGCGATGGCCGCGTTACTTCTCCTCGCCGGCCATGACGTCCGAGGGCGGCCTGACTCCCTCTACTCGTCAGCGAGCCGGCGAAGCGTCGCCTTCAGCTGATCCAGGCGGCCCTGGACTTCTCGCAGTTCCGACAGCAGGCGGAGCGCCTCCTCGCGGCTGAGTGCGCCCGCGCCGGGCGTCAACATGGCGATGCTGCGCCGCAGAATCTCCAGCTCGGACTGGCGATCCACTGGGCGATGATGGCAGCGAACCCATGTTCGGTGCAACCCCAACGCCGGGAGGACGCACCAACCGCCGTGACGCCTCAGGAAGTCAGCGCGATGAGCGGCGCGCCCGGGTCGACCCTGCGGGGCCAGCGGGCGCCGGCGCTCGTCCGCGGCGGAAGGCCGCCACTCCCCGGTCCGCGGACACGGACCCACGACGCGGGCCGGGACCCGAGCGCCCGGCAACGTGACCAGCGCCCGAGGCGCCGCTCACGGGATGTCCCGGCCCGTGCCAGCGCCGCCGGCGCCAACTCGCTGGTCGCGTCGGCGGCTCGGCACGCGTTGGTTTTCGCCGCGACCATCCCCCGATGCTCGGCTGGTGCTCGCCCGGCGACCCGCCGGCTGCAGCACTCCCACGACGACCTCCTCCTGTCGTCGCGTCGACATGGCCCGATGCGCTTGTCCCCGCACGGCGCCTGCGCTTTCAAACGTCGCCAACAGCTGGCTGGCGACAGTCACCGATGGTGACGATCAGGTCAGCCACCGCGTATCCCACCGCGTATCTCGGGCGATACACCCGGATCTGCTGGACTGCGTGGACAGCTCGACTGACAAAAGCGCAGGTCAGCGACTTGTAGCGGTCTCGCCAGACGCCCGGCAGCCGACTCTTGGTCCGCAGGCTCGCAGTTGGCCGTTGGCCCACCTAACCACGTCCGAGGCGACGTCAGGCGTTCGGCATCTCTGCGGGAGCGCTCGAGCCGAGCAGCCGATCCCACGCCTCGACGGCGTGTGGCAGCGACGGTCGGACTTGGTGCCGGTAGCCCTGAGTCGTCCGCGTGTCCACATGGCCGGCGAGGTCGGCGACCTTCACCAGGTCGTCGAGCTGATCGGCCACCAGTGACACGAAGGAGTGTCGCAGCTCGTAGGTGGTCCACTCCTCGCCCAAGCCCGCTCGGGCACACAGCCTGCGGAAGGAGCGGCGGAGGTTCGACAAGGTGTGGGGCGTGCGGTTCCTGGTGCAGAACACGAACCCATCGGGATCGAAGAGCCCAAGGAGCTGCTGCTCGGTGCGGTGACGGATGAGCGCGGCGACCAGCAGCGGGTGCAGTCCGAGGCGTCGGCGGCCGCGCTCCGTCTTCGGGGCCACCTGCCCGGCGTAGCGGTCGTTGACCTCGAGCGCCCGTTCGGCCACCTCCAGCGTCGGGCTGCCGCTGTCGACGTCGACGTAGGGCCAGCGGAGACCGGCCAGCTCTCCCGGCCGGAGACCGCACATCAGCCCTGTCAGCCACATGGCGGGCTGCGGGTCGCTCGGGATCGCGTCGACGAGGAGTCGCTGCGCCTGTTCGATGGTGAGCGACTTGCGGACCTTCGCCGGCCGTGAGGGCGGGAGCAGGACGTCGGCGGCGGGACTCGACTTCGTGCGTCGATGGCGCATCGCAAGCTGGCACGCCTGGTTGAGGTACAGCCAGGTCCGGTCGATGGTACTGGTGGCGTAGCCCGCCGCCGCCATGTCGCGAAAGAGCTTCTCCAAGCGCTCGGTGGCCGTGCGATCCACGAAGAGCTTGCCGATCCGCGGGCGAACCTGGTGGTCGAGGAGGTAGCCGGCGGTGGTGATCGTGTTCTGCGACTTCACCCGGACGTGGCGGGATCGGCTGGTCGGCGTGGCGTTGGGACACCCAGCCTCGAACCAGGCGTCCATCACCTCGTTGAACGTCGCGAGGCGCGGGCGACGGTCCTCGGGCGCCTTGTCCTCGGCCCGTAGAGCCAGGAGCTCGTCGAGGTCGCGCTGGGCGTCGGTCCGGCTGACCCGCTCCACCTTGCGCCGGGAGCCGTCCGGGAAGCGCACCCACGCCATCCAGCGCTGCGCCGACTCACTCCAGCGGACGCTCGGGACCCTCGACGTAGCCATCGAGCCAAAGGCTACGTCACAAGTGGCTACGTGGGGGAGATGATCAGCGGCTCCGGACGTAAGAAGGGCTTGTCACCTGGGCTTTTGCCGTGGGCGCTGAGGGACTCGAACCCACGACCCCTTCCTTGTAAGGGAAGTGCTCTCGCCAGCTGAGCTAAGCGCCCGTCGCTTCCATACTCGCAGAGGTCGTGCACGCCAGAGACGCTCCCCGAGTTGGGCGAGCGTTGTGCGCCAGTGGTTGGAGGATCCCGACGCCGGCGACGAAGCAGACACATGCGAAGCGATCTCGTGTACGTGCGCTGCCGCTCGTGCAATCGGCGCGGCGTCTACCTCGTCCCCAACCGGCCACTGCTGCGCTGCAAGTACTGCCAGGACCTGCGGCACCTCACCATTGAGGAGGCGGCCAGGGTTGGTGCCAACCTGCAGGTCCTGGTGGCCTCGCGCGCCGAGGAGCGCTGGCTGGCGCTGGACTCGCACCAGCTGGCCGAGCAGTCGCTGCTGCAGTAGGCGCTCAGCCGGGGAGGTCCTCCTCGGAGACCACGTGCACCCCGGCGGACCGCAGGGCCCGGGCGGTCACGCCGGCCCCGGCGACGAGCCGGCGCCGGAACGTCCCGTCGTACACCTCATGGCAGCCGCACGACGGGGAGCGGGCCTTGAGGACGGCCGTCTCCGCCCCCGCCGCCCGCGCCGCCGCCACCGCGACGGCCGCCCCCCGGCGGTAGGCCTCGGTGACGTCCTCCCCAGTGGCCGTGCGCACGCGCCCGTCGGGTTGCAGCTCGGCCGCCGGCCGGGGCGTGGGCAGGCCGCCCGCGACCTCGGGGCAGACGGGGACGAGGTCGTGATCGGCACCGAGCCCGGCCACGGCGGACGACGGGTTGCCCCGGCCGACGTGGTTGCACGGCACCCCGAGCAGGCAGGCGGAGACCAGGACGACACGCCGACGGACCTCCCCCTCACGCACGGACGCCACTGTACGGCGCCCGCGGATGAGGCCTCGGCTACGCGGTGAGCTGCGCCGCGGCGTTCTTGGGCGGGCGGCCCCGCTTCCGCTTGAACGCCAGGATCTTGCCGTTGAGGAACAGCTGACCGCCCCACACCCCCCACGGCTCGCGCCGGGCCAGCGCACCGGCCAGGCAGGGCTCGCGCACCGGGCAGGTCGAGCAGATCACCTTGGCGCGGGCGATGTCGTCGAGCTGCTCGGAGAAGAACAGCTCGAGCAGCGAGCCCGACCCGTCGCGGCAGCGGGCCTGCGCCCACTCCACGGCGCCGTCTCCCCGGCCGCCCAGTTCACCTTCCATCCACTCGGCGAGCATCTCGCCTCTCCCCTCTTCGTTTCGACCAGCAGGTCCGGGAAAACAACGAGGCCGCCGGGAGATCCCGGCGGCCTCTGGGCCTTCCTCTGGGTGGGGCTGGATCTACCCAGCCGGAGCTCCCAGGAGGCCCGTCGGCCGCACGATGGAGTCGTTCGTGCACGCCAGGAGGGCGTAACCGACGACACCGCGGAACTGCGACGCGGGCATGGGCCACGGCTCGTGACCGAGCATGGCCGCGCCGGCGCCGGTCCCGCCTTCGCGCTTGTCGGTGTCCCAACGCATGCTCACGACCGCGTCTCCTCGTCGGACCGCGCATCCCGGGCCAGTCCCGGAGATGCTGTTACTGCAGCACGGCTTCGCGCGCCCGTCAACACATTTCCCGAAAGTGGCCGTCAGAAGGTGGCGCGCGCCGCGAGCAGCGCGGCCAGCAGCTCGGGGGTGGCGGCGGCCACGGGGGTGCGCCGGTCGCCGTGGCCGCGGGCGACGAGGGGCCGAGCTAGGGCGTCCGCCACCGAGCCGCCCGCCTCCTGGCACACCAGCATCCCCCCCAGGTAGTCCCACGGGCCGTGCGCGCTCGTCCCGCAGTCCACGTAAGCGTCGAGGGTGCCGGCGGCAACGGCGCAGAGGTCGAGAGCAGCCGCCCCGAGCGCGCGGAACTGGCGCCAGCCGAGATGCCGAGGAGGGTGCCCGGCGACGCCCACGAGCGCCTGATCGAGGCGCTCGCACCCCGAGGAGCGCATGGGCGTGCCGTCGCACCGGGCGCCTCCGCCCCGGACCGCCTCGTACCGCACCCCGCTGGCCTGGTTGACGACGACGGCAGCGCGGGCGCCGGCCGCGTCGAGCGCGCACAGGCTAGTGGCGTACCACGGAAGCCGGCGGGAGGCGTTGGTGGAGCCGTCGACCGGGTCGAGCACGACCAGTACCGGGCGCTCGGCGTGGTGGACGCCGCTCTCCTCGCTCAACGCGCCCAGGCCGGCGTCGTCCAGGACGGCCAGCGCGGCGGCGTCGGCGGCCAGGTCGCTGTGGTACTGCCCGACGCGCGTCCCCGCCAGGCCCCAGTCGGGCAGGGCATCGAGGACGGCACGGACGGCGTCGGCGGCGGCGTGGAGCACGGCCAGCAGGGCGTCGTCGTCCACGTCGGGGAAGCTACCGGAGGACCGCCCGGCCATCGCGTGTCGCGCCGCTCGGCATCGTCTCATCCGCCTCGTAGGCTCCGGGCATGGCCGTCATCGACGTCGCCGGCTTCGTCGCCGACCTGAAGGGCCACGCCGTCGACCACGGCTTCCACGTCCACGACGAGCGCCACTTCGTGGAGACCTACTCGTTGCGGCAGGCGTGGGAGGTCGACCTCCACCCGGAGGAGGGCTGCGGCGTGCCCGTCGACCTCCACCTCGCCCTCGAGATCGACCCCCGTGTGCTCCTGTCGTTCGAGGACCTCGTGGTCGACCTTCCGGAGGACGCCGAGCCGCCCGACGACTTCCACTTCCCCATCACCTTCACGTGGGCCCTGCCCCCGCTCCCCTCGGGCCCCGACCTGCTCCAGCTCCACCTCGAGCTGGCCGGCGTGGCCGGCGTGGAGCTGCCCCTCGAAGTCTCGGCCAGCGACTCGTTCCCGTCGGCGACCGACGCTCCCGAGCGCAGCCTCACCATCATCGCCCGCCAGCAGGTGTCCCTGGCCCGGGTCCTGGCCGGCGAGGAACTGCTGTGCGACACGCTCGACCGCTGCCTGGCGGTCAGTCGCCACCTGCTGGAGGCGGCGCCGGGCTGGCTGGCCGAGCCGACCTGAGGCAGGCGACCTGAGGGCAGGACGGACAGGTCCCGCCGTTGATCGGCACCACAGCGGCGGGGATGAGCCTTTCGGACTCGGAACGGCGGGCTCCGACAGCCGTCAGGTCTCCAGCGGTCCGTACACGAGGAACTCGTTGCCGTCCTGGTCTTTGAAACGGGACCTCGTTCATCCCCCAGGGCTGCGGCGTCGCCTCCTGCGACACCTCGACGCCCCGGGCGCGCAGCTCCTCGGCCGTCGTCTCGGCGTCGTCCGACCACAGCGTCATCGACTGGAGACCACCCACCTTGTCGGGCGACCAATCGGCGAACCCCTTGACGAGCACGATCGAGGTCTCCCCGCCCTGGGGCTTGACCTGCACCCACCGGGCGTCAGGCCCCATGGCCTCGTCGCGCAGCTTCTCCATGCCCAACTTGTGCACGTAGAACTCCAGCGCCGAGTCCTGGTCGCTCACGTACACCGGAACCACGTCCACCCGCTTGATGGTCACTCGGCCTCCCCTCAACCAGCGGCGTCGAGCCCGCTCTGTTCGTAGTGACGCCCGACGGGAGCGCTTCGTTCCGACGGCATCGTTCCCGGTCGCACCGTGGCGCCAGAATGGCCCAGACATCGCCGTGGGCCCGGCAGGGATCGAACCTGCGACCGAGGGATTATGAGTCCCCTGCTCTGACCACTGAGCTACGAGCCCGCAGGCTTTGCGCCATGGCTCAGGTGGGCCGGGCGCGAAGGG
>JALYMX010000104.1 GCA_030773495.1 Actinomycetota bacterium
AGGAGCAGCGCGTTGCGGTTCCGGTAGCGGGGCAGCTGGGCGACGCCGATGTGGCCGAGCTGTGGGTCGGTCAGCAGCCGGCACGTGAACGCCATCAGCAGCTGGTCGACGGGCGAGACTTGCACCTGGGTGCCGGCGTCGATGAACACGCAGTTGGCGATGTCTTCGCGGGCGCTGTCGTAGGACGACAGCAACGCGTCGATGACGCTTGCAGCTGCTTCTCGGTCCAGGATCGTCGGTGGCATCTTCGTGCTTGTCATCCCCCAGCGGGTCCGAAGCACGCGAACGAGGCGCGAGCAGTCTTGGCCTGGCGCCTGCCGTTCTTCGGTTCGAAACCCATCGATCGCACGGTACCGAACGGGTGTGACAACAGTCCCCCGCAAGCGTCGAGCGGACCGCTGCTACGTGTGGTCGAACCCGATCATCCAGTGGGGCCACGACGTGTCGTCGCTGGTGAGCTGCACCGCCGCCTGGCGCAGCGGGGTGTCGACAGCACCACCCGAATATGCGCTGAATCCCACTGGGCCCTCGACCGCCGTGTCGTCGACGTGAACGGACACGACCTCGCCCCGCTCCACGTCGACATGAACCCAGACTGGGACACGGAACTCGACTCGCACCAGCTGCTCGTCCATCCGGCCATCCTCGCTCGAGGCGAACCCCCACCGCGGCAGCGGGGCGACCCGCAGGTTTCCCGGAGGGGAACCTGCAAAGGTGTGTCCGGAGGATGGGGCTGGTTCCCGGGTCACCGTGCGTGGGTTCCCGGACAGGGCAGGTAGCTCGCTACCAGAGCTGGGGCTCGTCAAAGGTGCTGGGTGACGGTCGGAGCGCGTGATCCACGGGTGTGACCTGGATGCTGCCTTCGGGCCGAGTGGTGTGCCCCCCGCCCACCGACCGGCTGGGAGTGGACCCAGTGCGGCCGTGCAACCGGTTGAGGGCGCCGTAGACCTCCACCAGCGAGACGCCGAGCAGGTCGGCCAGCGCAGAGGCCGGCACCAGGATGCGTCGGCGCAGGCGCACCGTCGGCAGTTCGTCGGTGGCGACAAGGTCGTACGCTGTCGAGCGAGAGACGCCGATCAGGGCGGCGGCCTCGTCGACCGTGAGCGTGAGCGAGTGCTCGGCGGAGCGGTTCGGCATGGTGACCTCCTCGACGGTCCAGTCACTGCACTAGGCCACCCAGGAGCACGGAATCTCGCGCCGACATCCGATTTCGTACTCAGCCGGACCCGGCGGACCCAGCACGGGATGGGAACCGGAAACCTCTTGGACGGGAGAGAACCAGGCGGACGGCGTCCGGGATCCGGGAACCCGACGGGAGGCCCCGAGCGAGCGCTACTCCCCGGTCAGCACCTCGAGGATCTGTTGCGCGCGCCAGCGGAGCTGGCGACGGGGCCCGCCGGTCATCTCGGTCAGGATGCCGGCGTCCGCGAGCTGGCGGAGAGCGGTTAGCGCCGCGGGCCTGGTCACGGACAGGCGGCTCTCGACGAAGCGGGCGTTCAGCACCGGCTGTTCGAACGCGAGGTCGACCAGGTCGTTCGCTGCACCTCGCGTGATCGATCTCACCCGGGCTCGGTAGTCCTCCCGGAGGTCAATCAGGCGCTCGGCTCTCACGACGGCATCGGTCGCCTGCACGCGGACGCCGTCGAGGAACAAGGCGAGCCACCGTTCGAGGTCGCCGCGCTCACGGACGCCCTGCAGTGCGTCGTAGTACGCGTCGCGGCGCGCTTCGAAGTACGGCGACAGGTAGAGCAACGGCTCGGGCAGTCGGTCACGGACGACGAGGAAGAACACGATGAGCAGACGCCCGAGGCGGCCGTTGCCATCGAGGAAGGGGTGGATGGTCTCGAACTGATAGTGCACGAGCGCGGCCTGCACGAGCGGCGGGAGCGCAGGGTCCTCGTGGACGAACCGCTCGAGGTCGGTCAGGAGGCCGCCGAGCTCTGCGGGAGGTGGCGGTACGAAGGTCGCCGTCTCGATCGTGGCGCCGGGCGGACCGATCCAGTTCTGTGTTGACCGGATCTCGCCGGGTTGCCGATCACGCCCTCGCACGCCGGCGAGGATCACGGCGTGCATCTCGCGGATGAGCCGCGTGCTCACGGGCAGCGTGCGAAGACGCTGCAGGCCGGCCTCCATGGCGTGGACGTAGTTGACGACCTCCTCGACGTCCGCGTTGAGCGGCTGCTCGCTCGCCTCCGCGTCGAAGACCTCGAGCAGCGACGCCTGGGTGCCCTCGATGCGCGTCGAGGCCACCGCCTCTCGGCGCAGGTACGGCCGGACGAGCAGGTGCGGGTGGGGAAGCAGGCGTCCAGCGCCGGCGAGCCGCCCGAGGGCGGCCTCGGCGTCGGCGAGCCGGAGAAGGTTCTCGCCTGAGATCTCCACCGAACGGGGGATCGGGCGCGGGAAGTAGGCCACGTAGCCATGGCTTCCTGGGGTCCGGCGCGCGCTGCCGAACGGGGTCTCAGCGAAGCGACTCAGGTCCACGCCGAGAGCGTACCCTGACTCGAAAGAAACTTGGCGTTTACTTTAGAGTCCTAGGTCGACCGGCAAGGTCACGCAAGAGTCGCTTACCGCGGGATCCCACACAGCGTGGTCCGGGAACCAGCTCCCTCCTCCGGACACACACCCTTGCAGGTTTCCCTCCGGGAAACCTGCGGCCGGCGATCTCGCACGCTCCGTGGTCTCGATCGACACTGCCTCACGCCGGGCTGCTCGTCGACTGGCGTCTGGTGCCCGGAACAGCGCCGAGGATCGTGCCCATGAGGGCGCCGGCTTCGGCGTCGGCGGCTGCGAACGAGTGGCTGTACATGTTCAGCGTTGTGGCCTTGTCGCGGTGGCCGAGGCGAGCACTGATGGTCGCGATGTTCGTGCCGGCATCGCCGAGGGCGGTGGCCACGAAGTGGCGGACGTCGTGCAGCCGGACATGATCGAGGGCGAGCTCGGCCCGGAGCCGGCCGAACCAGTTCGTGCAGACGTCCGGCCGCCACGGCGCCGAACCGTCGGACTCCTCGGAGAAAAGAAAGGCGTCATCCGCCAGAGCGACACCGACCGCGAGCGCCCGTTCCCGGGCCCGAGGTGGAACTCCCGGAGCAGCTCCCGGGTTGCCTCGTCGACGGCGACCCGGCGGGCCTGGTGGGTCTTGGTGTCCTTCTCGATCCTCTGCTGGTCGACCTGGGCGATCGAGCGGCTGATGGAGATCTCGGCCGGGTCCCAGTGGATGTCCGTCCACCGGAGCGCGCACGCCTCGCCACGCCGGCAGCCGGTGACAGCCAGCAGCCACAGGTAGACGCCGAAGTCCGGGTCGAACTCGAACGCCGCCTCGAGGAGGTCGTGCACGTGCTGGATCGTGGGCGGCTTGATCTCGGTGCGGCGAGCGGCGGGTGGCGTGGCGTCGATGGCCGGGTTGCGGGCGATGAGGCCTCACTTTGCGGGCCTGCTCGAGCGACTGGCGCATGACGGTGTGGCACAGCCGCACGGTCCGGCCCGACAGCGGCCGGCCGCCCGATCCCCCCGCCGGTCCGGAGATGCTGGCACCAGTGGTCGAGCTCGAGCGTGCGGATCGACGCCACCTTGCGGTCGCCGAAGGTGGGCCGCACGTAGCGCTCGACGATCCAGCGATAACCGTTGGCGGTGTTGGCCTCGACCGTCATCGCCTTCAGGTCGAGCCAGCGGTCGAGGAGCTCGCCCATGGTCATCGGCGCCGAGGCGACGTGGCGGCCCTCGTCGACCTCGACGATCAGGCGGGCCAGCTCCCGCTCGGCCTCTCGCCGTGACCCGTGCACCGTCCGCTCCAGGTAGCGCCGCTTCCCGTCGGCCGATCGGCCGACGTAGACCTTCAGCCGCCAGGTGTCGGGGCTGCGCTGCTGCAGGTGCCCTCGCATGGGCGCCTCCCTCTCAGGTTGCGACCCGTCGGGATTGCCAACGGATTGCCAAGAGGGGTCCGAACGAGCGAGCGGCTCAGGTCACGAACCCGATGATCAGGGCATTTTCGCGCGCTCGGAGGGATTCGAACCCCCAACCTTCTGATCCGTAGTCAGATGCTCTATCCATTGAGCTACGAGCGCGGGATGGCGCGGGGGAGGGCGTTCCCTCGCGACAAGGACGGCCACGCTAGCACGCGCCCTGTGCCGCCTCGCCGGCGACACGCGGGCGCGGCCTGGCGGGGCCACGGAGCGGAGAGGGAGGGATTTGAACCCTCGGACCCGGTTTCCCAGGTCAACTCATT
>JALYMX010000105.1 GCA_030773495.1 Actinomycetota bacterium
GGTCGCTCCCCGTTCACAGTGGCGGGACCCGTGCCGGAATCTCACCGGCTTCCCGATTCTCCCCGAAGGGCACCTCGCCGTCGTTGTCCACGCCGCACGCTAGTCGCGCGTCGCAGGCAGCGCCGAATGCCGTTCGCGCGTAGCACCCTCGCGCGAGCACGGGCGATGCCTGCGCATCTCGGCCGGCTTGTGCTGCATACGAGCCGACCGCCGTTGCTTCTCGGTGGACTCGTTGAACGGCCGCGGGCTCAACATCGTCCACCGCATGTCCGCCGCGTGGGGTGTCCGCCCACGGGCTCGGGCAAGTCGGTGTGGTTCGAGGTCCCGGCCGCCTGAGCAATCTGCAGCGACAAACTTGGTTGGCGGCCAGGTCCCTGCTACCGTGCCCGTCGCCCGCGGCGTACTGCCCGCCGCCGACCCCCACGGAGGTACCCCCTCGAACGACCACGCCCAGGGTTCCGTCTGCACCTCGTAGGGACGTCTCGTCCCGAGCCCTCGCCGGCTCGCGAGCTGAATGCCGAACAGGCGGCTGCCCGCATTCCCAGGCCACACCTGATGCCCCGTACGGGCTCCTTCAAGGAGGCGCAAGATGCGCAAGCACGCTCGACCCACGGCACTGCTCGCGGTGCCGCTTCTCGCCGCCGCTTTCTCGGCGGCCGATCTCATGACCACCACCGCCCCGGCGGGCGCTCACGGTGCACGTCACGCGCCGGCGTCGTCAGCCCGGGCTTCCCGTCCCCGCCGTGCGCCCGCCCCGGCCACTGCCGAGAACCTCGAGCGCCTCCGGGCCTGCGAGTCCGAGGGCGACTACACCGAGAGCTCGGGTAGCCGCTACTTCGGCGCCTACCAGTTCTCGGTCTCCACATGGCGCTCGCTCGGGTACGAGGGCCTTCCCCATCAGGCTCCGCCCCAGGTGCAGGACGAGGCGGCCCAGCGCCTGCACGCCCGGTCCGGGTGGAACCAGTGGCCGGCCTGCTCGCGGAAGCTGGGACTACGGTGACCGGTCACCCGTTGGTGCAGTGGCCACGGACGCGCTGTACGACCGCCGAGTAGTCGAGGTCACCGAGCCCCGCATCGGCGGCCGCCTCCATCCACGAGCGGGCAGCGGCCGCCACCGGCAGGTCGAGCCCGGCCTCGGCTGCAGCCTCGGTGACGAGTCGTAGGTCCTTGACGGCGAGGGCGAGCTTGAAGTTGGGCGGGTAGTCACCCGTCTCGATCTTGTCGCGCTTGCTCTTGGCCGTCGCCCCGATGGGCGACTCGGACAGCGCGTCGAGCACGAGCGCCTGGTCGAGCCCGAGGGCGTCGGCGAGGGCCAGCGCCTCCCCGAGCGCGCTCATCAAGGCGCCGAGCGTGGAGTTGGCCACGAGCTTCATGGCGGCCCCGGCGCCCAGGGGGCCGAAGTGAACGGGGCGACCGAGGTGCTCGAGCACGGGCCGCCAGCGCTCGAACAGCGCCGTCGGGCCGCCGACGAAGACCTTGAGCGTCCCTTCGGTCGCCTGCTTCACGCTGCCGAGCACGGGCGCGTCGAGCATCTCGACGCCGGCGGGCAGGCGTAGGGCCGCGGCCCGCACCAGGTTGGGACCGATGGTCGACATCTCGATGAGCGTGGCTCCCTCCCACATCCCGGCGGCGAGCGCCTCGTTCCCGAACACCACCTGCTCCAAGGCGTCGGGTGTCGCCAGCATCGTGAGCACCGCATCCGCCGCCGCCGCCGCCTCGGCGGGTGACTGCGCCTGGCGGGCGCCCTGCTCCACCAACGTGCGGGCCCGGTCCGGGGTGCGGTTCCACACGACCAGGTCGTGGCCCGCCTCGAGCAGGCGCTGCGCCATCGGCTCACCCATCTGTCCCAACCCGCAGAAGGCGAGCTTCGCCAATGTGGTCCTCCCGCTTCGGGGTCCGCCCCTGGTGGCGGACGTGAACCAGCCTGGCACTGACTCGTCGCCGGCGCCGACTGGCGCGGGTGCCAGTTCTGCGGCGGCGGGGAATACGTGACGGCGAGAGGCATTCGGACGGGAGTGGAGCGACGGTAGGGAGGGACGCGCCGTGAGCGAGCGGGTCGAGCTGGTGTGGTACGGGGACGACGCGCCCTGGTACGACCACGGCCCGCAGCATCCGCTCCGGCCCGCCCGGGTCATCCTCACCCGCCACCTCATTCACGACGCCGGCATCATCGACGGCGAGCGGGTGCGCGAGACCCGCGCCCGCGACGCCACGGACGACGAGCTCTTGCTCGTGCAAACCGAGGAGTACGTCGAGGCCGTGAAGCGGGAGGGCCGGGGGGAGCGGGGCCCGTGGTGGCAGTTCGGGTTCGGGCCCGGGGACAACCCGATCTTCCCGCACATGCACGAGGCCTCCGCCCGGGTGGCGGGCGCCTCCCTGGCCGCCGCCGCGGCGGTGCTCTCGGGCCGTGCCGACCACGCGTTCAACCCGGCCCGGCGGGCTGCACCACGCCATGCCCGAGGGCGCCAGCGGGTTCTGCGTGTACGACGACCCGGCGGTGGCGATCGCCTGGCTGCTCGAGAAGGGGGTCGAGCGCGTGGCCTACGTCGACGTCGACGTCCACCACGGCGACGGCCCGCAGGCCATCTTCTACCGGGACCCGCGTGTGCTCACCATCTCGGTCCACCAGAGCGGGGCCACGCTGTTCCCGGGAACGGGCTTCGTCGACGAGCTCGGCGCGGACGACGTCCACGGAACCAAGGTGAACGTGCCTCTCCCGCCCTTCGCCGGCGACGACTTGTGGCTCACGGCGTTCCGCGAGGTCGTGCCCCCCCTCGTCGAAGCGTGGCGACCCGGGGTGCTGGTGACCCAGCTGGGCTGCGACACGCACCACCGCGATCCGCTGGCCAACCTGATGCTCACGACGGCCGCCTACCGGGAGACGGCGGGCATCCTGCACGACCTGGCCCACCGGGCGGCGGGTGGCCGGTGGCTCGCCACCGGGGCCGGCGGCTACCAGTGGGCCGCCGTCGTCCCCAGGGCGTGGACCATCTACTTCGCGCAGATGGCGGGCGTGCCCGTGGCCGACGAGCTTCCCGCCCAATGGACCGACCGCGCCCGGCGCGAGGCGGGCGGCAACGCGCCCGGGCGTCTGTCCGAGCCGCCGCTCGCGCCCACGGGAGGCGACGCCGACGCGGTGCACCAGGCCATCGCCGACGTGCGCAGGCTCGTCTTCCCCGCGCACGGCCTCGGCTGAGCGCGATCTCCGAGCCGACCGCCGAGGCGCAGCCAGACCATGATCGACTTCGCCTACGATTCATCGTAGCTGTTGCTTTGGCGACGGTCGAGCAGGTGCTCGTCGCCCGGCGCCGTTGTCGCTCAGGGTACGGCAGGATCCGGTCAGCAGGTCTGCGAAGTGAAGCTCGGGTCCTGCAGCCGCTTGGCCCAGCTGAACGGGTCCGACTCGGTGACCCGCTTGTTGGGGTCCCAGGGGCTCTTACCGAAGCCGCGCTCGCAGA
>JALYMX010000106.1 GCA_030773495.1 Actinomycetota bacterium
GGCCACGGCGGCGGCCACGCCCGCGGCGAGCATCGTGCCCGCCGTGCCCAGCATCTGCGCCGGGGCGGCTGCGCGGTCGTGCCGGCCCCCACCGTCGGTCGACTCGATGGACGCCGGTGTGCGCTCCTGCCGCAGTGGCACCGGCGGCGGTGGGGAGGCCGACTTGCGCGGCACGGCCGGCGACGGCGGTGCCGGCAGCCCGACGATCCCCGCCGGGGCGGTGGTCGCAGGCGCAGATGCCGGCTGGCCGTCCCCGGCGTCGTCGGGCAGCGCCGCGGCCACCGGAGGTGTCGGCGGCAGGAGCAGACGCCAGCCCCGGTAGATGCGGCTCGAGTCGGTGAATCGGCGGTCGCCCTGGCGGGCGCCGCGGTTGAGAGCCCACAGCTCCGGCCAGCGCCCCTCGTCGTCCAGCTGCTCGCGAGCGATGCGGGCGAGCGACTCGTAGCGCTCCACCAAGTGCACGCGATAGCCAGCCGCCTCCAGCACGGCGAGATCGACCTGGCCGGTGCCCGACCTCCAGGCGTCGAGGGCGGCGACCGAGCCGTCGACGGGCGCCTGCGCGGAGGCCGGCACCGCCGGCTGGGTGGCCGCGGGGGCCGGTTCGGGATGGGCGGCGGCCGGCGAGGGGCGGACCACGGGGGCGAGCAGCATCGCCGTGGCCACGAGCTGGGCGACGAGGGGCTGGAGCGGCCCCGACGGGGAGCGGCGGCGAAGGTCGGCTCCGCCCCGGAGCCGGGCGGCGATCTCGACCACGACTCCGGCCACCACCACCGCCCACGCCACCCAGCCGATCAGGGCCACCGCCTTGATCACCGGCCCGGCGGGTAGGTCGGTGGAGCGCATGGCGTCACCGAGCTCAGCGAGCGAAGGCCACCGTGTCGGCCAGGGGCGCCCCAGGCGAGCAAGGACGAGTGGCGGGGCGGCCACGACGGCGACGAGGGCGCTGAGCGCGCCCGCGCCTCGTAGCCGCTCCGACGACGCACGCAGCATCGTCATCGACTTCCGACCCCCCGAATCGCCTCCACCCGGGCGGTGCCGTGCACCACGGGAGACTCCACGCCAAATGCCGCAAGGATCAGCAGCGGCTGGGGGAACCACACGGTGACCTCCACCGCGTCGGCGGCCACCGCCACTCGGGCGTCGTGGCCGTTGGCCGCCACGTAGCGCCGCACCGCGCTCTCGGCCCCGGCGACGGCCACGTCGTTGCCGCCGGTGCGCACGGCCTCGGGGGTGAGGACCTGGGCACCGGCCCGCGCGGCCGCCTCCGCCTCGTTCACCGCCCGCCGGCGGGCGTCGAGGAGCATGCCCCCGTCGACCACCAGCCCGGCGAGGGCGACCAAGACCGCCATGAGGGCGACGACGAAGACGGTGACCACCCCCGCCTCGTCGCCGCGGCGGATGCGCCCGCTCACCGGGCCCCACCCCGGTAGACGTCGAGGGGGGCGACGGAGCGCGCTCGCAGCTCCTTGGTCCCCGGCAGCCCCACCAGGGCGACGTCGGCGAGGTCCACGGTGCAGGCGACTTCGACCGCCACCATGGCCTCGGCGGTCCACGCCGCGGTGTCGGTGCGGACCTCGAGGCCACGACAGCGCACCCCGCCGCCGGTGAGGGCGCTCCCGGCCGCGGCGCGGGCTGCCTCGTCGGCGTCGGTGAGGTCCCGGACGAGCGACGCCGCCCGTGCCGCGTCGCGGGCGGCGACCTCCACGTCGCCCCGAGCCGTCACGATGCGCCCGAGGCCGACCACGAACAGCATGGCCGCCACCAGCACCGGCATGAGCAGGGTGAGTTCCACCGCCGCCACGCCCGCCTGGGCGCCGTTCCACCGCCTCATCGCTCGTCCGCCGCCCGGAAACGCTCCAGCGGGGTCTCCGCCCGGGCGCTCACCGGAAGCCGCAGGCCTGGCAGCAGCTCGGGCGCCGAGGCACGGATCTCGACGACGGCGACATCGTCGGATCGGCTGGTGGCGACCGTCGGGGCCTCGATCACCCCGCGGCCCAGCTGGTCGAGGAACTCCTGGGTGCGCCGGCGGCCGTCGGCGTCGGTGCCGTCGACCACCAGCATGGCGCGAACGCCCTCGCTCGCCGCGGCGCGGGCGACAGCCGCGGCGTGGTACCAGATGCCGAACTGCACGACAGCGAGGACCACCGCGACCAGCACCGGGAACACGATGGCCAACTCCGTGGTCGTCGCGCCCCGCTCGCCGGCGGTCACTGGGTGATGGTGGTCACGACGTCGCCCGCCTTTTGAACGATGGCAGCGCCGAACATTCCGCCCACGGTCACCGCCGTCACCGCGGCGATGGCCATCAGGATCGTGGTGACCGACAACTCGATGGATCCCCGCTCGTCCCACCTTGGGCGGGCGAGGGCAAGGTACAGGCGCAGCACTCGTTCGGTCATGATTCGTTGTCCTTTCTCGTTGGTCAAAGTCCGGCCATGACGGCTCGCACTGGCGGGTAGGTGATGAGTGCGACGAGGCACACGAGCAGCAGGCACGCCGGAACGGCCATGCGCTCGGTCGAAGCCGCCGCCTGCTCCTGGGCCTCGGCCAGCGAGCGGGCGCGCAGGGCGGAGGCCTTGGCCGCCAGCGACTCCCGCACGCGGGCGCCCTCGGTGGCGGCCAGCAGGGCGGCCCGCGCCGCCTCCCGCAGCTCGAGCACGCCCAGCTCCGTGCCCAGGCGGTCGAGGCCCTGCCACGGCGATTCGCCGGCCCGCCGGGCCCGGTGCAGGGCGTCGGCCATCTCCCCGAACGCCCACCCGGCACCCGCCCGGCTGGCAGCGTCGAGGGCACCCTCGATCCCCCGCCCCGCCGCCAGGAACAGCCCGACCAGGTCGAGGAACACCACCAGCGCCGAGCGAAAGTCGCGCCTGCGGATCCTGGCGGCGGCCGCCACCCGGGCTGGGGGGAGCAGCGCCCCGGCGATGGCACCCACCCCCGACACCCACGCCACCACCCACACCGCCAAGCCGGCGCCCGCCCCCCGGGCCAGGACCCACAGGGCCGGCCCGGCGGCGAGGCCGACAACCAGCCCCACGCCCTGGCGGGCGAGCAGGTCGGCGGCGCCAAGCCCGACCACCCGCTGGTCCTCGACGGAGGCGGTGGCCAGCCGGTCGACCCGAAGCGCCCGGGCCAGGTCAGCCGCGGCTGCCGGCGGCTCAAGGCGTTGCGCCGGCGCCGCCACGTCGAGGCCGGCCATGAGGACCGGCTCGGGCGACGGCGAGCGACCCAGGCGGGCCAGCCAGGCCAGGGAGGCGGTGGCAGCAGCCAGGATGGCGGCCAGCACGAGCTGGCCGGAGCCGGTCCCGAACACCGCGAAGTAGCGACGGTTCAACACGACGAGGAGGCCGGCGGTCGCCAGGGTCGTCACCACCACCACCCGCACGCTGGTGCGGGTGCGGGCCCGCTCGGCCTCGTCGCGCCGGCGCCGGGCCACCTCCTCTCGGGCCACCCGCGACAGGTCGCCGAGCAGGCGGGCGACGTCGCGGACCTGGCCCTCGGCCGCCTGACGCAGCACGACGGCCACCAGGTCGGCGGTGCGGTCGTCAACGGCGGCGGCGAACTCGGCCAGCACCACGGCGGCGGGGTCGCGGTCGAGGCGGGCAGCCAGGGCGCCCACCTCCCCGGCGATGGCCGGGGGGGCGACGGGCACCGAGGCCACCACCGCCCCCTCGATCCCGCGCGCCGCGCCGACGAGGTCCCGCAGGGTCTCCGTCCACGCCGCCACCGCCTCGGCCCGCTCCAGCCGGTCTCGACGGGAACGGCGAACCGCACCCGGCTTCGGCGCCCACCACAGCGCGGCGGCCGCGGCCACCGCCAGCACCGGCCAGCCGCTGAGGATGCCGGCAGCGCCGGCGCCGACGAGGGCGGCGGCCGGACGGAGAGGAACTCGGAGGGTGACCCGCAGCGGCCAGGAGGAGGCAGGCGCCGGACGCAGGCCGGCCACGGCCACCACGGCGCTGGCGCCGACGAGGCCTCCGAGCAGCAGGGCGGCGATCACCGCTGCACCGCCGGGAGCTCGTAGCCGTGGGTCACCAGGCGCTCCCTGGTGGTTGCCCGCAGCGGATCGCCGGGCACCGCACGCCCGTCGGGGCCGGGCCGGTAGACCTCGTTGGAGTCGACCCGGCCGCGCTCGACACCGAGGATCTCGCGCACCGAGGCGACGTGGCCGCCGACGCCGCGCTGGTTGGGTGCCAGGTGGACGACAAGGTCGACCGACTTGCCCACCAGCTCATAAGCCACGTCGCTCTCCAGGCGGTTGGGGCTCATCCGCGCCAGCAGGGCCAACTTGTCGATGGCGTCAGCCGAGGAGTTGGCATGCACCGTCGCCATGGTCGGGTGCCCGGAGTTGGCCAGCTTGAGCATGGTCTCGACCTCGGTGTCGATGACCTCGCCGACGATGAGGCGCCGGGCCCGCATCAGCATCGTCCACGACGCCAGCTCGGCCATGGCCACCTCGCCCTGGCCCTCGATGTTGGGCTCCCGGGCCTCCATGGCCATCACCAGCGGGTGGCGGACGGGGTCGAGGTCCAACTCGAAGCTCGACTCGACCGTGGCGATGGCGGTGTCAGGCGGGATGGCGGCGGCCAGTGCTCTGACCAGGGTGGTCTTGCCGGTTCCGCCCCCGCCGGAGGCGATGATGGTGAGCCCCGCCCGCACCCCGGCAGTGAGGAGGTCGGCTACGCCCTGGTCCATCATCCCGACCCGCACCAGGTCGTCGGCCTCCCAGTCGGGATGGCGGTGGGCGGCCAGCACGACGATGGGCGCGGGACTGACCCAGTTGACGGCGTGGAGACGGGTGCCGTCGGGAAGCCGGGTGTGCAGGCGGGGGTTCACGCGATCGAAGGACCGCTCGCTGGATCGCAGTCCGGCCCGGCGGATGAGTGCCTCCAGCTCCTCGTTGGTCTCGGCCACCTCCGGGCCGGGGACGATGGTGCCATCGGTCAGCTCCAGGAACACCCGGTCGCAGCCCATTACCCAGGCGGTGGACACCGACGGGTCGGCCACCAGGTCGAGCAGGGGGTTGGCGTCGCCGAACAGCTGGGCGAGCACCGCGTCGCGCACCTGGTACTCCTCGGCCTCGCCGAGCGCCGGCAGGCCCTCGGCCGCCCGGCGGGCGGCGTGGCGCTGGAGGGCGTCGTCGACGAGGGTGGCCGCCTGGACCCGCTCGACGTCGTGGCTGCGCAGCGCCCCCCGCCGGCGCAGGACGGCCAGCGCCTCCTCGACCTCGCCGAGGACCTGGCGCACCAGCGGCTCGGGCGCGCTCATCCGACGCTGGCCACGCTGACCCGGCCCTCGCCGGCCGCCACCGCCACCTCCGCCACCGACGCCCGGGCCACAAGGACGCTGAGCACGCGGTCGCCCTCGAGGGCACCGTCGCCGGTGGCCACCACGGTGCCCTCATGCGTCGTCGCCGGCTCGTCGCGCCCGACGGCGGCCACGACGAGCAGGACCCGCTGGCCCTTGGCGATGCCGAGGGGGAACCGGCCGGGCTTCAGCGACAGGCCCACCGTCGCCTTGCCGGGGTCGAGCACCGGCCCGGATGTCACGGCCTCTCGGGTGAGCAGCGTGCCCGGCACCAGTCCCACCGCCGCCCGGCGTCCCACGACGGAGTCGCGCTGGGCGGCGGGCACGGGGCGCACAGCGTCGGAGGCGCTCACCTCGGCCACGGCCAGGTCGCCCGCCTGGATGCGCTCCCCCACCGCCACCGGCCGGGCGACGGCCAGCACCTCGCGGCGCTCGTTGGTGCTCGAGAGCAGCCCGGCGAACGCCACAGCTGCGAGGACCACAGACTGACTGCGTTTCGCGCCCGGCGACCAGCTGGCGACAGACGAATGTCCATGCCTGCGCGTGCCGCCAGTGTGGCGACAAGGTTATACGCGCCTGGTGCCTTGATGAGCGGCCGCACGAGAGACATCTCTGCCGGTTGGCCGCCGACGACCTGCTCCCACGAAAGGAACGTCATCTCCCGCTTCGGCACCCGCGGCGGCTCGACCCGGTCGCACGGGTTGGCCAGGAGGCGCTGCTTCTGGACGGCCACCTGGAGGACCCGCCGCAGGGTCCGGTAGTGGCGGTGAACAGAGCTGGGGGCGATCCCGGCCGCCACCTCGTCGTTGAGCCAGTTCTCGATCTCGTCGGCGGGGAGACGCCCGATCCGGTACCCACAGAAGCGCGGCAGCACGTAGCGGTCGAGGTCCCGGCGGTAGGTCTGCACGGTGGTCGGCGACAGCCGGCGGGCCAGCTTGAGGAACTCCTCCACCCAGGCCGCCAGCGGCGTGTCGGCGCCGCGGGGGTCGATCCACGACCCCCGTGCCTTGTCGGCCTCCATCTCCACCAGGAAGCGCTGGGCGTCGGCCTTGCGGACAAAGGTCCGGCTGTGCTGGCGCCCCAGCGGATCCCGGTAACGGGCCCGGTACCCCTGCTCCCCGGACCTCTTCTCGACGAACCCCATCTCGACCACCTCTCCCGCCCCCCGGTGAGCGAAAAGTGAGCAGCCGGTGAGCGAAACAACGGATTCTGGTGGCCGACCAAGGACTCCAACGGACACTGCCTGATCGACGAAAACAGCGCCTGACCTGGGAGTTTACCAGATCAGACCCTAGAGGCGGCGACCGGAATCGAACCGGTGTACAGGGCTTTGCAGGCCCTTGCCTAAACCACTCGGCCACGCCGCCAGGCGTCGTCGCATCGTACCGGCGGACGACCGGCGGGAAGCGAAGGGCTACAGC
>JALYMX010000107.1 GCA_030773495.1 Actinomycetota bacterium
GGCGCCCGGGTCCTCGAGCGGCGCCAGGTGGCCGAGGCCGGCGAGGACCTCCATCCTGGCGGCCGGCAGCCGCTCGGCCCAACGCTCCACGTCGGCGGCCCGCACCGAGTCGGAGCGCTCGCCCCGCGCCAGCACGACCGGGCAGCGCACGTCGGGCAGCCGGCGGAACACGTCGTGGGACAGGCCGTGCTCGTACATGCGGGCCTCGTGCTCGGGCCGGCACTTGAGCCGTACGCCCCCGTCGCCGTCGTCGGCGAAGCCGTGCTCCACGTAGGCCCGGCGGGCCTCGGGGGCGAACCCCGAGAAGGGCGGCCGGGCGGCGTACGCCTGCTCGGCCTCTTCCAGCGAGGCGAACGAGTCCCGGCGCCGGCGGGCCCGCACGGCGAGCGGGTGGTCGGGGGCCGGCGGCGGCGGGGGACCGTCGCTGGTCACCCCGATGGGCTCGACCAGGTACAGAGCGGCGAAGGTGCCCGGTCGCCGCGCCTCGGCCAGCAGCAGCAGGGTGGCGCCACTGGAGTGGCCGACGCCGCGCGGCCGCTCGAGCCCCAGCGCGTCGACGGCGGCCAGGACGTCGGTGGCCAGCCGGGGCCACTCGAAGGTCGCCGCCGCGTTGACGCCCGAGTCGCCGTGGCCCCGCAGGTCGAGGGCCAGGCAGTGGAAGCCCGAGGCGAGGTGGTGGGCCACCGGCGCCCACACGCGGCCGTGGAAGCCGGCGGCATGGGTCATGAAGACGTCCGGGCCGCGCCCGCCGAGGTCGTGGACGGCGAGGTGGACGCCGTCGTGGGCGGTGACGGGCACTGGCGGACGCTACCCGGCGGGCCGTTAGCCTCGGGCAGTGGACGACGTGAGCGAGGTCGAGGCCGCCAACCGTGCCTTCTATGAGGCGTTCGAGGCGCGGGACCTCGACGCCATGTCGGCGGTGTGGGAGCACTCCGAGCGCGCCCTGTGCACCCATCCGGGGTGGGCGACCCTGCGGGGCTGGGGCCCGGTCGCCTCGTCGTTCTTCGCCCTGTTCCAGAGCTCACAGTCGCTGCAGTTCGTGCTCACCCAGGAGCGCGTGGAGGTGGAGGACGGCGTGGCGTGGGTCGCCGTCGACGAGAACCTCCTGGGCGACCAGGGGGGGTCCACCGTCGCCGCGGTGAACGTGTTCGTGCGCGAGGCGGGCACGCGCCGGTGGCTCCTCGTGTGCCACCACGGGTCGGTGGTAGCCGGGCCGGCGGTGGAGGAGGGCGGGTAGCCGTCAGGGCCGGCCGGCGTCCAGGAGGGCAGCCAGCTCGCCGGCGTTGGCCACGGCGCAGTCGCGCCAGGTGTTGGCGAACAGCAGGTGGACCTCGTCGGCGGCGCCGGCCAGCTCGCGTACCGGTCCCAGCCACGACGCCAGCTCGTCCGGCGAGTAGCGGTAGGCGTAGCGCTCGCCCGGCGTCAGGTCCGGGTCCTCCCAGTTCCCCGGGTTGCGCCCGGCGAAGCGGACCACGGCGAGGTCGGTGGTGGTGGCGACGACGGGCGGGGCGGTGGCGGAGTCGACGCACACGACGGCCACCCCCAGGTCCTCCAGGAACGACAGCGTCTCCTCGCACTGCCGGCCCTCCCACCAGCGCCGGTTGGACAGCTCGGCGGCCAGGCGCAGGTCGCCGAGGCGTTGGCGTGCCTCGGCCATCAGCGCGCGGGCCGTCTCGCCGGGCTTGAGCCACGACGGGTACCGCAGCACGACGGCGCCGAGCCGTCCGCCGGCCAGCAGCGGGTCGAGGGCATGGCGGAACCGTTGCCACACCTCCTCCCGCCCGGCGCTGCTGAGGTGGCCCAGGTACAGGCGGCGCCGGTCGCGCAGGTCGGGCCGCACCTCCCCCCGCAGGTCCTCCCACAGCGAGTCGGGGAGCGCCGCCGCCCCGGTCAGGAGGGACCACGCCTGCACGTCGAGCGTGAACCCGGGCGGCGTGCGGGCCACCCACTGCCGGCACAGCTCCGGGGTCGGGGGAAACCGGGCGGTGGCGTCGATCTCCACCAGGTCGAAGCGCTCGGCGTAGTAGGCGATGCGTTCTGCCGCCTTCATCGAGCGTCGGGGGTACCAGCCGCTCTCGTGGACCAGTGAGCGCTCGGACCACGACGAGGCACCGACGAGAACGCGGGGGCCCTGTGGCAGAACCTGTTTGTCGGTCAGAGGCATCGGGTACCGGACTCAGATTCGCGGCCACGCTCAGTGGCAGGTCCGCCCATGCGCCTCGTCCTCCAGCTCGAGTTCCCCGCCGACGCCCGGCTCCTGCCTCGCACCCGCCGCGCCCTCGAGGGGTACCTGGAGGACATCGGCGCCACTGAAGAGCACCGCTCCGACGTGGTGCTGGCCCTCGACGAGGCGTGCGTCAACGTCATCCGCCATGCCTTCCCGAACGCCGGCGACGGGTCGATCCGGGTGGTGGCGGAGATCACCGACTCGGAGGTCGTCGTGCAGGTGGAGGACGACGGCGTGGGGTTCGACCCCGTCGCCGTCGCCCGGCGGCCCCTGCACCCCGAGGACACCTCCGGGCGCGGGTTGCACATCATCCGCGAGGTGATGACCCACGTGGAGCTGGAGTCGCCTACCGAGCGGGGCGGCACGCGCGTGCTCATGCACAAGGTGCTGGGCGCAGGGGGCGGCGGGGGACGATGGTGACGACGCCGACGGCGTGTCGCGAGGCGCCGCGACGGCCCGACGACGGCGGGCGCCGGGGACCACGTCGGGCACCGGTGCAGCGTAGGTGAGCGCCCGGCGGCTACAACATCGAAGATGAGCGACGCCGCCCGGTGGGGCGTGGAACCGGGATACGAGGACTACAGCGGCCAGTGGCGGGACACCCCGCCCCACGCCGTCGAGGCCGTGCTGGCCGCCATGGGCGCCGGCGGCCGCCCAGACCCGCCGGGGTTGGGGGACGACACGCCGGTGCGCGTCGTCACCGCGGGCCGCTCGTCGTCGCTCGCCGGGCGCTGGTCCCTGCGCACCGAGGACGGCGCCGAGGCGAGGGTGGAGGGCGCTCTCCCGCTCGACGTGCCGCTCGGCTACCACCGCCTCGAGCGGGAGGACGACGGGCACGCCGTGCGCCTGGTGGTGGCGCCGCCCACCTGCGTCCTGCCTGACGACCTGCGCACCTGGGGCTGGGCGGTGCAGCTCTACGCCGCCCGGTCGCGGTCCAGCTGGGGGATGGGCGACCTGGCCGACCTGCGCCGGCTGGGCCGGTGGTCGGCCGGCGCCGGCGCCGGCGTGGCGATGATCAACCCCCTGCACGCCGTGCTCCCCACCACGCCCCAGCAGTCCAGCCCGTACTCGCCGTCGAGTCGATGCTTTCGCAACCCGCTCTACCTCCGGGTGGAGGAGATACCCGGGGCGGCGGCGGCCGGCGCCGACCTCGAGAAGCTGGCCGCCGCCGGCCGGGCCCTCAACGACGACCGCCGCATCGATCGCGACGCCGTCCTGCGCCTCAAGATGGACGCCCTGGAGGGCATCTGGTCGGCGTTCTCCGGCGACCCCGGCTTCGCCCGCTACTGCGAGCAGGAGGGGCCGGCGCTGGCCGGCTTCGCCACCTTCTGCGTCCTCACCGAGCAGCACGGGGCGCCGTGGACGGAGTGGCCGGCAGGCCTGCGCGACCCCGACGGCGGCGACGTGCCCGCCTTCGTCGATCGCCACCGCGACCGCATCCGGTTCCACCAGTGGCTCCAGTGGCTGCTCGACGACCAGCTGGCGGCGGCCGGCGGGGAGATCGCCCTGGTCCAGGACCTGGCCATCGGCGTCGACCCCGCCGGCGCCGACGCCTGGCTGTGGCAGGACTGCTTCGCCCTCGACGCCCGGGTGGGAGCGCCGCCCGACGAGTTCGCCCGCCAGGGCCAGGACTGGGGCCTGCCGCCGTTCGATCCCTGGAAGCTGCGGGCCGCCGGCTACGAGCCGTTCGTGCGCACGCTGCGGGCCGGGTTCCGCCACGGCGGTGGCCTGCGCGTCGACCACGTGATGGGGCTGTTCCGGCTGTACTGGATCCCGCTCGGCGCCGGCGCCACCGACGGCGCCTATGTCCGGTACCCCTGCGAGGAGCTGCTCGGCATCCTGGCCCTCGAGAGCACCCGGGCGGGCGCCTACGTGGTGGGCGAGGACCTGGGGACGGTGGAGGACTTCGTCCGGGAGGAGCTGGCCCGCCGGCGGGTGCTGTCGTACCGGCTGGTGTGGTTCGAGGACTCGCCGCCGCCTGCGTTCCCGGCCCAGGCCCTCGCCGCCGTGACCACCCACGACTTGCCCACCGTGGCCGGCCTGTGGACGGGAAGCGACCTGGAGGAGCAGGAGCAGCTGGGCCTCGATCCCAACGTGGAGTCCACCAAGGAGATCCGCCGCCGGCTGCAGGAGTGGATCGGCGCCGCCGACGACGAGGCGGTGGACGAGGTGGTGCGCCGCACGTACGCGCTGGTCGCCGACGCCCCGAGCATGGTGGTGGCCGCCACCCTGGACGACGCCCTGAGCGTGCCCGACCGGCCCAACATGCCGGGCACCACCAGCGAGCGGCCCAACTGGTGCCTGGCCCTGCCCGCCCCCCTCGAGGAGGTGGAGCAGGACCCCCGAGTGGCCGCCGTGGCCGACGCCATGGGGCGGCGCCCACCCCCGCCCGACGCGCCCGGGCCCGACGACCCCCCGTTCCCGAGTACATAGGGCCCGGAAGCCGGGCCCTATGTACTCCAGAAGCGGACGGTGGCCGTAGGCTCGGCCGGCGATGGACCTGCCGGTGATGCCGCCCGTGGCGCCGATGCTCGCCAAGGTGGCCCGGTCCCTGCCCACCGAGGCGGGGACGCTGTTCGAGCCGAAGTGGGACGGGTTCCGCTGCATCGTGTTCCGCGACGGCGACGAGGTGGAGCTGGGCAGCCGCAACGAGAAGCCGCTCACCCGGTACTTCCCGGAGGTGGTGGACGCCGTGCGCCGGGAGCTTCCCACACGGGTCGTGGTCGACGGTGAGATCGTCGTGGCCGGCGCCGCCGGCCTGGACTTCGAGGCCCTGCTCCAGCGCATCCACCCGGCCGAGTCGCGCATCCGCCGGCTGGCGTCCGAGACGCCGGCCTCGTTCGTGGGCTTCGACCTGCTGGCCCTGGGCGACCGCGACCTGCGGGCCCTGCCCTTCGCCGAGCGCAGGGCGCTGCTCGTCGAGGCGCTGGCCGGCGCCGGCCCGGCCGTGCACGTCACCCCGTGCACCGACGACCGGGAGGTGGCCGGCGACTGGTTCCGGCGGTTCGAGGGCGCCGGTCTCGACGGCGTGGTGGCCAAGGCGCCGGATCTGGCCTACCGGGAGGACGAGCGGGTCATGGTGAAGGTGAAGCACCAGCGCACCGCCGAGTGCGTGGTGGCCGGGTTCCGCTGGCACAAGACCGGACCGGTGGTCGGCTCACTCCTGCTCGGCCTGTACGACGGGGCCGGCGTGCTCCACCACGTCGGCGTCAGCGCGGCGTTCACCATGGACCGCCGGCGGGCTCTGGTGGCCGAGCTCGAGCCCTACCGCACGGACCGCAGTGCGTTCACGGGCCGGGCGCCGGGCGGCCCGAGCCGCTGGAACGCCGGCCGCGACCTGGCCTTCGAGCCCCTGCGCCCCGAGCTGGTGTGTGAGGTGGCCTATGACCACCTCCAGGGCGACCGGTTCCGGCACGCCACGAGCTTCGCACGGTGGCGGCCCGACCGCGCTGCGGAGTCGTGCACCTACGCCCAGCTCGACGCCGCCGTCCCCGAGGAGCTGGCCCGCGTGTTCGCCGCCGGGGCGACGAACCTGTAGGGCGCGCCGCTGCTACGTTCTCCGTTTCGTTCCCAAAGGGCGGAAGGAGCCGTTGTCCATGACCATGACACCGCCGCGTCAGAAGGTCGACCGAGACGAGGTCTTCCTCGAGTACACGAAGAGCATCTGCCCCGTCTGCAAGACCGTCATCGACGCCGAGGTCAACGTCAAGGACAACAAGGTCTTCCTGCGCAAGCGCTGCACCGAGCACGGCATGTTCGAGGCGCTGCTGTACTCGGACGCCGAGATGTACTTCGCCTCGCTGCGCTACAACAAGCCGGGCACCTACCCGCTCGAGACCCAGACCGAGGTGAAGGACGGGTGCCCCCTCGACTGCGGCCTGTGCCCGGAGCACAAGCAGCACGCCTGCCTGGGGATCATCGAGGTGAACAGCGGGTGCAACCTCGACTGCCCGATCTGCTTCGCCGACTCCGGCCACCAGCCCGACGGGTTCAGCCTGACGATGGACCAGGTCGAGGCCGGCCTCGACGCCTTCGTCCGCTCCGAGGGCGAGCCCGAGGTGGTCATGTTCTCCGGCGGCGAGCCCACCATCCACCCCCAGATCCTGGACTTCATCAAGATGGCCCAGGACAAGGGCGTGCACATGGTGACGCTGAACACCAACGGGATCCGCCTGGCTCACGACCGCAAGTTCGTGAGGGACCTGGCCGAGCTCAAGCCCACCATCTACATGCAGTTCGACGGGTTCGACGAGCAGACCCACATCAAGATCCGCGGCCGCGACCTGCGGGCGGCCAAGCAGAAGGCCCTCGACAACTGCGCCGAGTTCGGCCTCGGCGTGTCGCTGGTGGCGGCCATCGAGAAGGGCCTCAACGACCACGAGCTGGGTGACATCATCCGCTTCGGGGTGAAGCACCCGGCGGTGCGCTCGGTGGCGTACCAGCCCGTCACCCACTCCGGGCGCCACGTGGAGTTCGACCCCATGAACCGCCTCACCAACGCCGACATCGTCCACGGCCTGGTGGACCAGTGCGACGACTGGTTCAAGCTCTCGGACTTCGTGCCCGTGCCGTGCTGCTTCCCGACCTGTCGCAGCATCACCTACCTGCTGGTCGACGGCGACACGGTGGTGCCCATCCCGCGGCTGGTCGAGGTCGACGACTACCTCGACTACGTGAGCAACCGGGTGATGCCCGACATGAGCGTGCGCGGCGCGCTCGAGAAGCTGTGGAGCGCGTCGGCGGTGCCCGGCACCCATGGCAACACCTCGAGCCAGCTCGAGTGCGCCACGTGCGGGATCGACCTGCCCGAGGCGCTCAAGTCCATCGCCGACAAGTCGTTCATGGTGGTGATCCAGGACTTCCAGGACCCCTACACGCTGAACGTGAAGGCCCTCATGAAGTGCTGCGTCGAGGAGATCACACCCGACGGGCGCCTCATCCCGTTCTGCGCCTACAACTCCGTTGGCTACCGGGAGGAGATCCGCGAGCAGCTGAGCGGTGCCTTCGTGCCCACCATCGTCCCCAACGCCACCGAGCTGCAGCCCGTGCTGCTCACCACCAAGTACGGCTCCAAGACCTACGGCGGCAACGGCGAGCGCGACGCCGACCCGGGCGCCCACGTGCCGGCCGACGCCACCAACATCGGCAAGAAGCTGCGTTGACATGACCGAGGTGGTGCAGGACCCCGAGCAGGTGAAGGTCTGCTGTTCGACGGCCTACCAACGCGACGCGGTGGCGCTGATCCTGGGCGAGAGCTACCACCCGGGAGGCCTCGACCTCACCCGCCGGCTGGCCCGCGCCATCGGGCTGCGGGCCGGTGAGCGCGTGCTCGACGTGGCCAGCGGCCCGGGGGCGACGGCGTTCCTCCTCGCCGCCGAGTTCGGGGCGCACGTGGAGGGCGTCGACCTGGGCGAGCAGTCGGTGGCCACGGCCAACGCCCGGGCCGCCGCCGAGGGCCTGTCCGACCGCGTGCGCTTCACCGTGGGCGACGCCGAGCGTCTGCCCCTCGACGACGAGTCGGTGGACGCCGTGGTCTGCGAGTGCGCCTTCTGCACGTTCCCCGACAAGGCGACGGCGGCGGCCGAGATGGCCCGGGTGCTCAAGCCGGGCGGGCGGATCGGGATCACCGACGTCGCCCTCGACCCCAACCGCCTGCACGACGAGCTCAAGACGCTGGCCGGCTGGGTGGCCTGCCTGGCCGACGCCCGCCCCGTGGAGGAGTACGCCGACCTCCTCGGCACCGCCGGCCTGCGGGTCACCCTCACCGAGGCCCACGACGACGCCCTGGCCCGCATGATCGAGCAGATCGACGCCCGCCTGGTCGCCTTCCGCCTGGCCAAGGTGCCCGCCCTCGAAGGGATCGACTTCGACACCGCCCGCTCGCGCACGGCGCTGGCCGCCCAGGCCGTCCGCGACGGCATCGCCGGCTACACCCTCCTGGTCGCCGAGAAGTCCTGAGCGGGGATCGGCGCGCCGCTGACGTGAGCGGTCCGCCATGCGCCTAGAGTGGCCGACTACATCGCGCGCAGTTCCTGAGCGGACAGGGATGGCCACGACCAGGAAGGCCGTCCATGACCTCGAATGCCCGTGCCGACGCCCTGAGGGCGTTGTCCCAGTTCCTCGCCACCGACGCCCCACTGCGCGACACCCTGCAGCGGGTGTGTGAGATCGCCACGAACGCCATCCCGAGCGCCGACTTCGCCGGCATGTCGATGCTCGGCGAGGACGGCAAGGCGACCACGGCCATCTTCACCGACGAGAGCTCGCCACGGATCGACGCCGCCCAGTACGAGTCGGGGCGGGGGCCGTGCGTGGACGCCTGGCGCGAGAACCGGGTCATACGCATCGACGACACGACCGGCGTCGGCGCCGAGTACGACCAGTTCGGCCGGGCGGCCCAGGAGCGGGGTGTGAGGAGCGTGCTGTCCCTGCCGCTGGCCGCCGGCGGCCGCAGGCTGGGCGCCTTCAACCTGTACGCCAGCGCGCCGCGGTCCTTCTCGAGGGACGACGAGCTCGTGGGGACCGACCTGGCCACCGCGGCTGCCGTGGTCCTGGCCAACACGTCCGCCTACCTGGAGGCATCGCAGCTCAGCGAGCAGCTCGGCGAGGCCATGAAGAGCCGCGCCGTGATCGAGCAGGCCAAGGGGATGCTGATGGCGCGCTCGCCGTCGATGACGCCCGACGAGGCGTTCGACGTGCTGCGCCGGGCGTCGCAGCGGGAGAACGTCAAGCTCCGCGAGATCGCCCAGCGCATCGTCGACCGCAAGCCGCTCAACGCCGGCAGCTGACGGACCGAGCTCAGCTCTCGGCCGGCCGGCGGGCTCTCGACGGCTGCACCCGCCTGGGCTCGCCGCGCTGCTTGGCGAAGTGGGGGGGCCAGGGCGCGTCGCCCAGCCCCTCGCGCTCGTCCCGGGCGGCCAGCTCGAGCAGCGGGTCGAGGGAGTACGCCACGTCGTCGATGGCGGCGCTCGGGTCGCCCACGGTGCGGTACCGCTCCGGGACGGTGGCCAGGGTGAGGTCGCCGGGGTCGACGTCCGGCACCTCGTCCCACCGCAGGGGGCACGACACCCGCGCCTCGGTGTTCGCCCGCACCGAGTAGGCAGACGCCACCGTTCGGTCCCTCGCGTTCTGGTTGTAGTCGAGGAAGACCCGCCGCCCCCGCTCCTCCTTCCACCAGGCCGACGTGGCCTCGGTGGGCCGACGGCGTTCGACCTCGCGAGCCAGCGCCAGCGCCGCCCGGCGCACGTCCGTGAAGCCCCACCGTCGCTCCACGCGAACGTTGACGTGGATACCCCGGGAGCCGGAGGTCTTGGGGAAGCCGGTGGCGCCGTGCTCGGCCAGCACGTCGGCGACCTCCATGGCCACCGCTTGCACCGTGCCCCAGGCCACGCCCGGCTGGGGGTCGAGGTCCACCCGCAGCTCGTCGGGGTGGTCGACGTCGTCGCGCCGCACCGGCCAGGGGTTGAGGTCGAGGCAGTTCATGTTCACCGCCCACAGCACGTGGGCCAGGTCCACCGGGCACAGCTCCTCGGCGCTGCGCCCGCTGGGGAAGGTGACGGTGACGGTCTCCAGCCAGTCGGGGCGCCCCTTGGCCGGCACCCGCTTCTGGTAGAAGAACTCGCCGCCGGCGCCCTCGGGGTAGCGCTTGAGCACCGTTGGCCGCTCGTACACGCCGCGCAGGGCCCCCGGGCCGACGGCCAGGTAGTAGTGGGCCAGGTCGAGCTTGGTCTCGCCGCGTGCCGGGAACACGACGCGGTCGGGGCTGGTGATGGCCACGACCCTTCCGTCGACCTCGAGCTCGACCTTCCCCGCGGCCACCACCCCACGCTACGGCCCTACCCTCGGGCCGGTGCGGTTCCCCTCCCGCTTGTGGCTGGCCGGGCTCCTGGTGGCCACCGGGGTGGCCCACTTCGTGGCACCCGGGTTCTACGAGCGCATCGTGCCCCGGGCCCTGGGGCACGCCCGGCTGCTCGTCCACGCCAGCGGCGCCGCCCAGGTGGCGTCGGGGGTGCTCCTGGCCGTGCCCCGCACCCGTCGCGTCGGCGGGTGGGCGGCGGCCGCCGTGCTGGTGGCCGTGTTCCCGGCCAACGTGCAGATGGCCCTGGACGGCGGACTGCCCGGGAGCGACTCGCCGCTCGCCTCGCCGGCGGCGGCGTGGCTGCGCCTGCCCCTCCAGGTCCCCCTGGTGTGGTGGGCGGTGCGGGAGGGAGCGCGCACCGACGCCGGCCGTCAGGCGCCGGTCAGGAGAGCCGGCGGAACAGCCCGGCCAGCTCGTCGGTGAGGCTGGCCGGCACGGTGTAGCCCTCCTCGGCGCGGATGGCGTCGACGTGGTCGCGCACCGACTCCGGCGTGAGGTCGGCGTCGAAGTGCCCGGGCGTGAGGCCGACGAAGAAGCGGGCCACCCGGCCGCCCCCGACGGAGAACACCTCGCCCGACACCGGGCAGTCCTCGTGGCACAGCCACGCCACCACGGGCGACACCAGGCCGGGGTGCAGGCGCTCGGCGGCGGGCCCCAGCAGCTCCTCGGTCATGCGCGTGCGAGCCACGGGGGCGACGGCGTTGACCCGGATGCCGTGGCGGGCGCCCTCCAGAGCCAGCACCCGGGTGAGGCCGACCATCCCCGCCTTGGCCGCGCCGTAGGCCGACTGGCCGAAGTTCCCGAGGACCCCCGAGCTCGACGTGGTGCAGACCACCCGCCCGTAGCCCTGCTGGCGCATGTGCGCCCACGCCGGGCGCGTGACCCAGAAGGCGGCCTTGAGGTGGACGTCGACCAGGGGGTCGACCAGGTCGGGGGTGAGGTTGTGGAACGCCTTGTCGCGCAGGATGCCGGCGTTGTTGACCACGATGTCGACCCGGCCGAAGGTGTCGAGGGCGGTGCGCACCGCGGCTTCGCCGCCGCCGGGGGTGGCCACGTCGGAGGCGTCGGGGACGGCGACCCCGCCGAGGTCCTCGATCTCCCTCGCGGTCCGGGTCGCCGGCTCCCCGTCCGCTCCCTCGCCGGCCACGGAGGCCCCCACGTCGTTCACCACGACCTTCGCCCCCCGTGCCGCCAGCAGCAGGGCGTGCTCCCGCCCGAGCCCGCGGCCCGCCCCGGTGATCACCGCCACCCTGTCGTCGAAGCGGAGGTCGGCCACGTCAGGAGGGGGCGGGCCCCCGGTAGGCGCCGGGACCGTTGAGCACGCCGCGGTGCCAGCGGTGCGGGGTGGCGACGAGGGCGCGGGGGTAGTCCTCGAACAGCCACCTGGCGAAGTTGCGCCGCGTCCACGACGTCGCCCCGGCCAGCCGCAGCGTGGCCCGGACCCCCTTGCGGTGGGCGATGCCGGCCCGGGACAGGAAGGCGGCCAGGCGGTTGTCGACCGCCAGCCCGGCGGTCACCGCCGAGGCGTAGCC
>JALYMX010000108.1 GCA_030773495.1 Actinomycetota bacterium
GGCTGCATCATGGTGGCGTCGGCGGGGGGAGGCGGCGGCGCATAGGAGACGGGGGCGGCCACGACGGGTCGGCCCTGCTGGTAGCGGAGCAGGTCGGCGCGCAGCTCCTCGGCGCTGGCGTAGCGCTCGTCCTGGTCCTTGGCCATGGCCTGGAGCACGATGGCCTCGAAGGCGGCGGGGATGGCCGGGTTCACCTGGCGGGGCGGGACGGGCTGCTCGCGCACGTGCTTGTAGGCGATGGTGACGGGGTTGTCGCCGGCGAACGGCGGCCGGCCGGTCACCATCTCGTAGAGCACCACGCCCAGGGAGTAGACGTCGCTGCGGGCGTCCACGCCGTAGCCCTGGGCCTGCTCGGGCGAGAAGTAGGTGGCCGTGCCCATCACCGCGCCGGTCTGGGTGAGGTTCTCCTGGGTGTTGGCGGCCCGGGCGATGCCGAAGTCGGCGACCTTCACGTGCCCGTTGGCGTCGATCAGCACGTTGCCCGGCTTCACGTCCCGGTGCACCACGCCGTTGCGGTGGGCGAAGGCCAGGGCGGCGGCCACGTCGGCGCCGATGGCGGCGGCCCGGTCGGCCAGGAGCGGCCCCTGCGAGCGGATCAGGGCGGACAGTGGGCGCCCGTCCACGTACTCCATCACGATGTAGTACGTGTCGCCCTCCTCGCCCCAGTCGTAGACGGAGACGACGTTCGCGTGGCTCAGGTTGGCGGCCGACTGGGCCTCTCGGCGGAAGCGCTCGACGAACGAGCGGTCGATGGACAGCTCGGGGAACAGCACCTTCAGCGCCACCCGCCGGTCGAGGAGCTGGTCTCGGGCCAGGTACACCTCGGCCATCCCGCCCCGCGCCACCTGTCGGAGGATCTCGTAGCGGCCGCTGAAGACCTGTGACGGTTGGGGAGCCATTCGCCTTCCAGCCTACGGGGTCCCCAGCGCGGCCCTCAGGACCGCCTGGGCCACGGGAGCGGCGACGCGGCCCCCGGTGACGGTGTCGCCCAGCCCCGGCTGGCTCTCCACGATCACGGCCACGGCCACTCGCGGCGCCTCGGCCGGGGCGAAGGCGGCGATCCAGGCGTGGGCATTCTCGCCCTCCGTCTGGGCCGTGCCGGTCTTGGCCGCCACCTGCACGCCGGGCACCGCCACTCGCCGGGCGGTGCCGGCGTTGACGACGGCGACCATCATGTCCCGCAGGGCGGCGGCGTTCTCCGGCGACATGGCCCGGGTCCACGCCTCGGGCTCCCACGTGCGCACCACCTCGCCCTCGTCGTCGCGCACCTCGGCCATCACGTGGGGCTTCATGATCACGCCGCCGTTGCCCACGCCGGCCGCCACCAGCGCCATCTGGAGGGCGCTGGCCGCCACGTCCCTCTGGCCGATGGCGGACTGGGCGAGCGACGGGAGGTCCTCAGCGAACGCGTCGGCGTCGGGGAACACCGAGCGGGCGACGGCGGGCAGGTCCAGGGGAGGCCGGTCGCCGAAGCCGAAGTCGCGGGCCTCGGCCACCAGTTCGCCGGCGCTCAGGTCGAGGCCGAGCTGGGCGAACCCGGTGTTGCACGACACGCTGAGCAGGTCGGGGAGGGCGCCGCCGCAGGCGCTGTTGCCGAAGTTGGGGAGGTTGCGGTCGGTCTGGGGGAGGTCGAGGTCACGCTGCACGGGATAGGCCTTGGCGGCCAGGTCGGGGCGGCGCTCGAGGGCGGCGGCCGCCGTCACCACCTTGAACGTCGAGCCGGGCGCATAGTTCCTTCGGTAGGCGCGGGGCAACAGCGGCTTGGCCGGGTCGGCCTGCAGCGCCGTCCACGCCGCCTGCACCGCCTTCTGGTCGTGGGCGGCCAGCGGGTTGGGGTCGAACGACGGGAAGCTCCACATGGCCAGCACCGACCCGTCGGTGGGGTTCAGGGCCACCACGGCGCCGTTGCGGGGGCCGAGGGCGTCCCGCGCCGCCTGCTGGACCGACTTGGGGAGGGTGAGGGTCACGTTGCCCGTGCGCACCCGGTCCGACAGCACGTCGCGCAGGCGCTCGAGCCCCACGGTGCGCCCCGCCAGCTCGTCGTTGTACGTGCGCTCCGCCCCCTCCGTCCCGTAGGTGAACGAGAAGTAGCCGGCCACGTGGGCGAACAGCTCGCCCTCGGGGTACTGGCGGAGGCGCTCGAAGGGCCCGCCGGTGGGCACGGACTGGGCCACCACGGCGCCGTCCGCCGTCTGGATCACGCCCCGCTCCCGACTGAAGTCGCGGGTGGCGGCGCGGGTGTTGCCCGGCGCCTCGGCCAGCTTCTCGGCCCGCACCACCTGCAGGTCGTTGAGCTTGATGAACAGGGCGAGGAACATGGCCAGGAGGACGGCTCCCAGCCGGCGGATCTGCCGGTCCATCAGCCCGCTCCCCCCACCGTCTCGTCGGTCAGGGCGGCCGCCTCGGCCGAGGCCCGCCGGGCCCGCCGGTCGGTGTCGTCGGAGATGCGCAGCAGGAGGGCGAGCAGCACGTAGTTGGCGAGGAGCGACGACCCGCCGTACGACATGAACGGGAGGGTGACGCCGGTGAGGGGGACCAGCCGGGTCACCCCGCCGATGATCACGAAGGTCTGCACGGCGAGGATGGTGGTGAGGCCGGCGGCGAGAAGCTGCTCGAACGGCTGCGTCGCCCGCACGGCGATGCGCAGGCCGGCGCCCACGATGAGCAGGAAGGTGACCAGCACGGCGGCCGTCCCCAAAAGTCCGAGTTCCTCGCCCACGGCGGCGAAGATGAAGTCGGTGGTCGCCGCCGGGATCTTCCCCGGCGTGCCGAGCCCCGGGCCGGCACCGGCGAAGCCGCCCGAGCCGAAGGCGTAGGCGGCCTGCACCAGCTGGTACCCCTGGCCCTCGGCCCGTGACCACGGGTCGAGCCACGTCTGCACGCGCGCCTGCACGTGCCCGAAGGCGGAGTAGGCGAAGGCGGCGCCGGCGCCGAACAGGCCGGCGCCGAGCGCCAGGTAGGCGCCACGGGCGGTGGCCACCCACAGCATCGAGATGAACAACGCGAAGAACAGCAGCGACGAGCCGAGGTCGCGCTCCGCGGTCATGACCAGCAACGAGGCGGCCCAGGCGAGGACGATGGGCCCGAGGGCCCGTCCGCGCGCCGAGGCGGTGGCGCCGGCCAGCAGCTCTCGCTTCTCCACGAGGTAGGCGGCGAAGAACACGGCGAGGGCCACCTTGGCCAGCTCTCCCGGCTGGAAGGTGACGGTGCCCACCCGGACCCACAGGCGAGCACCGCGGATGTTGCGCCCCACCACGGGCAGCAACGGCATCATCAGCAGCGCCACGCCGAGGAGGGCGAAGGTGTAGCGGTAGCGCTCGAGGTCGCGCACGCGGCGGACCACGGCCAGGGTGGCGACGAACGCCGCCACGCCGATCGCCGTCCACACCGCCTGGAGCCCGGCCAGGTCGGCGTCGAGGCGGGCGATGAAGACGTAGCCGAGGCCGTTGAGCAGCGCGGCCATGGGCAAAAGGGTGCCGTCGGCGTTGGGCGCCAGCAGGCGCACGGCGATGTGCGCCGTCCCGAACAGCCCGAGGACCACCAGGAGGAACGGGCCCACGTTGGCCGGGATGGACGCGGACCGGCCGAGCGAGGCGAGCGTGTACAGCGCGCCGGTGATGAGGACGGCCATGACGACGAGGCCGAGCTCGGTGCGGCGGCGCCCGCTGCGAGCGGTGCCGAGGTTGAGGGCGGTCACGGCACTCCCGTTGCCGGCACGGGTCCTGCCGTCGTCGGCGCCGGTCCCACCGCCGTCGTCGTGGTCGTGACGACGGTGGTGGGGGTGGCCTCGGCCCGGATGTTGTCCACGTACCGCAACGCCTCGGCCACGGAGGGTTCTTCCTTGCCCGCCCGCACGTCCTGCACCCGCGCCGGGCGGAGCTCCGACATCCGGACCCCGGTGCGCTCGACGACGGTGGGCTCGAGCCACAGGAGGCCGCCCGGGCGACCCTTGAAGATCACCACCTCGTCTCCGTCGGCGCCCACGAAGTACCCACCCCGGGCGAAGAAGGCCACGGCGACGACGGCGCCGGTGAGCACGAGCACGACGGCCAGCACGAAGGCGGCCGCCCGCAGGGTGAACCGCGGCCGCGAGGCGTCCCGCTCGTGGCGGGTCGGCTCGGGAGGCGAGGCCGGCGTGCGGAGCTGACCGGCCGCGGTAACGCCGGCGC
>JALYMX010000109.1 GCA_030773495.1 Actinomycetota bacterium
TCAATCGGCGGCGGGGGCCCGGAACGAAGGGTTACGACTGGGTGGCGCTGAAGGTGAAGGTGGCGGTGGTGGTGGCGCCCTGGTAGGTGTCGCCCGACGCGCTCGGGAGCTCCACCTTGAAGCAGAGAACCTCATTGGTGGCGCTTGCCAGGCTGCGGCTCGAGACGGCGGCGGCGCTCAGCGCACCTTCGACCGTCAGCACGTCGACGGACGCCGCGTAGCCCACGCCGGCGCTGTCGCAAGTGGCCGCGTCGGTGACCTTCCTGATGCCGAGCGTGAGCTGGTCGCGCAGCGCCTTGGAGTCGGTGTTCGTCGCCGAGGTGGCCATCGTGTAGCTGAACCCGAGGGTCCCGTTGTTGGCGATGGTGAGCGGGGCGTACTTCACATCACCCGGCTTCATGTTCGACATCTCGATAGCGGTGAAGGCGTAGGCGTCGTCCGCCTCGCCGCTCACGAGCAGGTCCACCGTGCCGGCGGTGAACGTGGACTGTGCCGTGCCGGAGTCGGTGAAGGTGGCGAAGGTGCCGGCCCACACCAGCCCGGACAGGGAGCCGAGGCAGAGGGCGAGGCGGACCTTCTTGGTACGGCGCATGGGGTGTGGCCTTTCCGGAGTTGTTCGACTGTTGTGAAGCCGTTGTCGGACCGGAAGAGGACAACACTGAGAGTGGTTTTCCCGACCCCCCACCAGGACCACGGTGTCCATGACCCGTGCGAGGGAGACGAACGGCGCGGGGGCGGCAAGGCCCCCGGCCATCAGTCGAAGGTGAGCTTCATCTGCACGTGGTCGAAGCCGCCGTCGCGGCGGACGACGATGCCGAAGGCGGCGAGGGGCTCCAGGTTGGGCTTCACGTCCCGCTCGTACTCCTGGCGGTCCTCCGCGTCGGTGAGGAGGGCGTTCTCGAGCGCCTCGCGGATCGGATCGAGGATGGCCACGAACTGCATGGTGGTGCCCGTCGCCGCGTCGTCACCGAGCACGGAGCGGTAGGCGGCGCTGTCGCCCAGCTCGGGGCCGGCGCCGGTCGCCAGCTGCTCCAGGTACGTCTGGCTGGTGGCCAGGACGAAGCGAGGGATCGAGGTTGACGTTGACCAGGGCGAGGGCGTCGGCCGGGGTGAGGCCCGCCGCCCGGCTGGCCTCGTCGGTCTTCTCGCCGCACACCGCCAGGAGGGCGAGGATCGCCGCCCCGGCGACCATCGCGATGGCGCGTCTCATGACCACCCCCCGTTCCCGACGGCACGGGCGCCGCCGCCGCGAGGCGTACGGCGTTCGTCAGCCCCCGCGTGCCGTGACCCCGGGCGCTACGCCTCCACCTCGCGGCGGCCCTGCAGGGCCCGGCCGAGCGTCAGCTCGTCGGCGTACTCGAGGTCACCGCCGACCGGCAGCCCGCTGGCGATACGCGTGACCCGCACGCCGAGGGGACCGAGCAGACGGGCCAGGTACATGGCGGTGGCCTCGCCCTCGATGTTGGGATTGGTGCACAGGATCACCTCGACGACCCCCTCGGGCTCCAGCCGGGCGAGGAGCTCCCGGACGCGCAGCTGATCGGGCCCGATCCCCTCGATGGGGCTGATGGCCCCTTGGAGCACGTGGTAGCGCCCCCGGTACTCCTGGGTCTTCTCCACGGCCACGATGTCGCGAGGCTCCTCCACCACGCACAGCACCGTGGGGTCGCGACGGGTGTCGAGGCAGATGGTGCACTGGGTCTCGCCCGTGGAGGGCACCTCGGCCACGTTGAAGCAGCGATGGCAGAACGCGACCTTCTCCTTCACCTGCCCGATGGCGCCGGCCAGGCGCAGGGCATCGTGCTTCGGGAGCCGGAGCAGGTGGAACGCGATGCGCTGCGCCGACTTGGGCCCCACCCCGGGGAGGCGACCCAGCTCGTCGATGAGGTCCTGGACGGGGCCGGCGTACACCCGAGGGGAGTCTTACTGGCCGAGCCCCAGCCCGCCCGGGCCGAGGTCGAGGCCCCCCAGCACCTGCTGGTTCAGGTCCTGGGCACGAGCCAAGGCGTCGTTGGCGGCGGCCAGCACGAGATCCTCGAGCATCGAGACGTCGGACGGGTCGAGGGCCCGGGGGTCGATGGAGACCGACTCGAACGTGAGGGCGCCGGTCATCCGCATCTTCACCACGCCGCCGCCTGACTGGCCCTCGACGACCTGCTCGGCGGCCGTCGCCTGGGCTTGGAGCAGTTGCTGCTGCATCGCCTGCGCCCGCTCGAGGAGGGCACCGATGTCGAACTGCTCGCTCACGGCTGCCGCCCTGCCGGCGCTCCGCTCACGGAGAGACCTCCTCGGCTCCGGGGAACGCCTGCTTCAGGCGGTCCTCCGGGGAGGTTACCGTCGCGGCGGCGTCGTGCGACCGATCGAGGTCGACCAGGTCCTCGTAGTCCTCGACCATCCCGGGGCCCGGGTCGTGACCGTGCCCGCCGGAGGACCCCGACGACTCGCCCGGGCCCTGCCGGTCGACGACGAGCCGCAGGGGGACCGGGCGGCCGAAGTGCCCGGAGAGCGCGGCCTCCACCTCGGCCCGGACCTCCTGGCAACGCCCGAGGTAATGCTCGTTGGGGACGGCGAACACCGCGGCGTCGTCCACCGCCACGAAGCGCCCGGCGCCGAAGCGGGCCTTGGCCCGACCCCCGAGCGACGCAAGCACGAGGTCGCCCCACGCCTTGGTCAGCTCGTCGCGCGAAGGAA
>JALYMX010000110.1 GCA_030773495.1 Actinomycetota bacterium
GGGCGAGCTGGCGCCGGTGCTCGAGCGCCACCCCGCCCGGCTGGTGCTCACCCCGGCCTCGGCCGTCGCCGGCTCGACGGTGGTCCTCGGGCGCCTGCGCGTCGACGTCGTGGCCACCGCCCCTCGCCTGGTCGTGCGGGTGGCCCCGTGTACGTTCGGCCCGTGCGCCTCTGCCTCGGGCCCCGCGGCTACGACGTCACCGCCCGGGCCCTCGTCATGGGCATCCTCAACCGCACGCCCGACTCGTTCTTCGACAAGGGCGCCTACTTCTCCCACGACCGCTTCCTCCGGCGGGCCGAGCAGCTCGTGGCCGAGGGCGCCGACCTCCTCGACGTGGGCGGCGTCAAGGCCGGGCCCGGCCCCGAGGTCACCGCCGCCGAGGAGCTCGACCGCGTCGTCCCCGCCGTGGCCGCCCTGACGGCGCGCTTCGACGTGCCCGTCTCGGTCGACACCTGGCGGGCCTCCGTGGCCGAGTCGGCGTTCGAGGCCGGCGCCGTGGTCGGCAACGACATCAGCGGCTTCGCCGACCCCGACTACCTGGCGGTGGCCGCCCGGGCCGGCGCCACCGTCGTGGCCACCCACATCCGCCTCCTCCCGCGCGTGCCCGACCCCCGCCCCCACTACGACGACGTGGTGGACGACGTGGCCCGGTTCCTCGCCCATCGCGGGCGCGACGCCGAGGCCGCCGGCATTCCTCCCGAGCGGGTCGTCGTCGACGCCGGCCTCGACCTGGGCAAGACGGCCGAGCAGTCGCTCGCCCTCCTTCGGGCCTCCGACCGCCTGGCCGCCCTCGGCTACCCCTTGCTGCTCTCGGCGTCCAACAAGACCTTCCTCGGCGGCGTGCTGGGCCTGGCCCTCGACGAGCGGCGGGAGGCCAGCCTGGCCGCCGCCGCCCTCGCCGTGACCCGCGGGGCGCGCGTCGTGCGGGCCCACGACGTCCGCGGTACCCGCCGCGTCTGCGACGTGGTCGCCGCCGTGCTCGGGGCGGCGTGAAGGCCCCCACCGCCTGGCTGGTGCGAGGCGACGACCCCTCGCTGGTGGGCGAGGAGGTGCGCCGCCTGGTGGAGGAGCTGAGCGGGGGCGACCCCCTCGCCGTCGAGGACCTGTCGGGTGACGACGCCACGGTGGCCGCCGTGGTCGACGCCTGCTCCACCCCGCCCTTCCTCGGCGACCGCCGCGTGGTGGTCGTCCGCGAGGTGGGCCGTTTCGGTGCCGACGACCTGGCCCCGCTGCTGGCCTGGTTGGCCGATCCGCTGCCCTCCACGGCGCTGGTGCTCGGCGGGGGCGGTGGCCAGGTCGGCACGCGGTTGGTGAACGCCGTGCGCAAGGTGGGCCGGGTGGTCGAGGCCGGCGCCGGCACGGGCAAGGCGCGGGGCCAGTGGCTGGCCGCCCGCCTGGCGTCGGCACCGGTGCGTCTCGACGCCCGCGCCGCCGACGCGCTCGGCCGCCACCTGGGCGAGGACGTCGGGCGGCTCACGACCCTCCTCGACGCCCTCGCCGCCGCCCATGGCGAGGGTGCCCGCGTCGGCGTGGCGGAGCTCGAGCCGTTCCTGGGCCGGGCGGGGGCGGCCGCCCCGTGGGAGCTCACCGACGCCATCGACCGCGGCGACACCGCCGGCGCCCTGGCGCAGCTGCACCGCCTGCTCGACGCCGGCGACCGCCATCCCCTGGTGGTGATGGCCACGCTGCACCGCCATCACGCGGCCATGCTGCGCCTCGACGGCGCCCCCGTGGCCGACGAGCGGGCCGCCGCCGCCCTGCTCGGCACGGCGCCCTACCCGGCCAAGAAGGCGTTGGCCCAGACTCGGCGGCTGGGCTCGGCCGGGGTGGCAAGGGCGCTCGAGCTGTTGGCCGCCGCCGACCTGGACCTGCGCGGCGCCACCGCCCTCCCGGGCGTGGTGGTGCTGGAGGTGCTGGTGGCCCGGCTCAGCCGCCTGGGCCGGCGGGGCTGAGGCGGTCGAGGGGCGACCGGTCGAGCGGTCAGCCCTGCGAGGCGGAGAGGCGGTTGAGCCGGCGCATCAGCCGGGACTTGCGGTTGGCCGCCTGGTTCTTGTGGATGATCCCCTTGGCCGCCGCCTTGTCCAGCCGCTTGACCGCCATCCGCAGCGCATCGGCGGCGTTGTCGGCGCCCGACTCGGCGGCCGAGACGGCGGTCTTGATGCGCGTCTTCACCTCTGAGCGGGCCGCCTTGTTCCGCAGGCGCAGGCGCTCGTTCTGCAGGTTTCGCTTGATCTGGCTCTTGATGTTGGCCACGGGTCCGCCACAGTAGCAGCGGGGCCGGCGCCCCCAGTGGGTCAGGCGGCGCCGGTGGCGGAGGTCACCAGCGCCGCGTGGTGCAACCGGGCCACCGCCGGGGCCACGCCGGCGGCCGGCAACGGGCGGCTGATGTGCTACCCCTGCGCCACGTCGCACCCGAGCTCGGCCAGTCGCCGCCAGCTGGCCTCGTCCTCCACGCCCCCGGCGACCACGACCAGCCCGAGGTTGTGGCCCAGGTCAACGGTGGAGCGCACGATGAGGGCGTCGTCGTCGTCGCCCATCGACCTCACGAAGGACTGGTCGATCTTCATCTCGTCGACGGGCAGCCGGCGCACGTACGACAGCGACGAGTAGCCGGTGCCGTAGTCGTCGATGGACAGCCGTACGCCGAGGGCGTGCAGACGGCCGAGCACGGCGATGGTGCGCGCCGGGTCGGACATCACGCTGCTCTCGGTGAGCTCGAGGGTCAGGCAGCGGGCGGGGACCCGGTTGTCGTCCAAGAGGCGGTGGATCGGGGCGGGAAGGCCGGGGTCGACCAGGTTGCGCATCGAGCGCCCGACCGGACGTCCATGAGGGGCCCCTGCACGATGAGGCGGGCCTCCTTCCCGCCCGCCGCCGGCTGGCCGGTGCCATCCGGCACCCCCCGGCCGACGCCGCCGTCACCGACGCCGCACGACCCCCGCGGCCACCACTGCGGCCACCACTCGGAATGCCCGGCCGGCCTTCACCGTGCGCCACCCCTCCCGCTTCGCCCTCTGGACGACTATCGGGGGAGACGGCCCGTGCTTCCATAGCCCGATCCGAGCCAACTTTGGGTGAGCCGTACGATGGCCGGGGATGCCCATCGCCCTGGACCAGATCCGCAACATCTCCATCGTCGCCCACGTCGACCACGGCAAGTCGACGCTGTCCGACCGGATCCTCGAGCTCACCAAGGCCGTCGATCCCCGCGAGATGCGCGAGCAGTACCTCGACTCGATGGATCTCGAGCGCGAGCGTGGCATCACCATCAAGGCCCAGAACGTGCGGGTGGGCTGGCGCGAGCACGTCATCCAGCTCATCGACACGCCCGGCCACGTGGACTTCGGCTACGAGGTGAGCCGCAGCCTGGCCGCGTGCGAGGGGGTCGTGCTGCTGGTCGACGCCGCCCAGGGCATCGAGGCCCAGACGCTCGCCAACTGCTACCTGGCCCTCGAGCACGAGCTGGAGATCGTCGCCGCCCTCAACAAGATCGACCTGCCGGCCGCCGACCCCGACCGCTACGCCGGGGAGATCGAGAAGGTCCTCGGCATCCCCGCCGAGTCGATCCTGCGCCTGAGCGCCAAGACCGGTGCGGGGGTGGGCGAGCTCCTCGACGCCGTGGTGGAACGCATCCCGGCCCCCAAGGGCGAACTCGACGCCCCGCTCCAGGCGCTCATCTTCGACTCCTCCTACGACCAGTACCGCGGCGTGGTCAGCGCCGTGCGGGTGGTGAACGGCACCCTGGACGTGGGCCAGCGCCTGCGCTTCATGCAGGCCGGCGCCGTGCACGACGCCGAGGAGGTGGGCATGCGGGTGCCGGCGCCGACGCCGGTGGCCAGCCTGGGCCCCGGTGAGGTGGGCTACCTCATCGCCGGCATCAAGGAGGTGGGCGAGGCCCGCTCGGGCGAGACGGTGACCACCGCCACTCGGGGGGCGGCCGAGCCCCTGCCCGGCTACCGCGACCCCAAGCCCATGGTGTTCTGCGGGTTGTTCCCGGTGGAGGGCGACGACTTCGCCGACCTGCGCGACGCCCTGGAGAAGCTGCGCCTCAACGACGCCAGCTTCACCTACGAGCCCGAGACGTCGGGCGCCCTCGGGTTCGGGTTCCGCTGCGGCTTCCTCGGCCTGCTGCACATGGAGATCGTGCGCGAGCGCCTGGAGCGGGAGTTCGACCTCAGCCTCATCGCCACCTCCCCGAGCGTGGCCTACCTGGTCCACCTCACCGACGGGTCCACCCTCGAGGTCGCCAACCCGAGCGCCATGCCGCCGTCGAACCAGGTGGAGGCCATCGAGGAGCCGGTGCTCACCACCACCACCCTGCTGCCCTCGGAGTACACGGGCACGGTGATGGACCTCTGCCAGACCCGCAGGGGCGACATGGTGAAGATGGAGTACCTCTCCCCCGAGCGCCTCGAGCTGGTGTACCGCATCCCCCTGGCCGAGGTCGTGGTCGACTTCTTCGACCAGCTGAAGAGCCGCACCAAGGGCTACGCCAGCTTGGACTACGAGCCCGCCGGCTACGAGCGCTCCGACCTGGTGAAGATCGACATCCTCCTCAACGGCGTTCCCGTCGACGCCTTCTCCACCGTCATCCACCGCTCCAAGGCCCACGAGTACGGGCGGCGGATGACCGAGAAGCTGCGCGAGCTCATCCCCCGCCAGCTGTTCGACGTGCCCATCCAGGCTGCCATCGGGGGGCGGTTCATCGCCCGGGAGACGGTCAAGGCCAAGCGCAAGGACGTGCTGGCCAAGTGCTACGGGGGCGACATCACCCGCAAGCGCAAGCTCCTCGAGCGCCAGAAGGAGGGCAAGCGGCGCATGAAGAACATCGGGCGCGTGGAGGTCCCCCAGGAGGCGTTCATCTCCGCCCTCCGCCTCGACGCCGACTGACGCCCCTCTTTCCCCGGCACCGGCCGTCCCCTACGCTGAGCATCGACGAAGGGGACCGGCGTGAGCACCACTGGCATCCGGCGGGCCCCCATCTCGTCCCGGTTCCGACGGGTGGCGGCAGCCGTGGTGGAGAACGCGGCCGAGCACCTGGCGGACGCGGGGTGGGTGGTGGCCCGCAGCGACGGCAACGAGCACGTCGTGGTGGCGGCTGCCGGCGTCCCCGACCACGTGCAGCCGGGCACCCGGCTGCGCCTCGACCCGGTGCGCGACCTGGTACTGCCCCTCGAGGTGCCCGACGGGTCGAGCGTGATGGTGCTGTGCGGCCTGGGTGCCGGCGAGGCCCACTACGACGCCGCGGCGGTGGCCAAGGTGCTGCGCCTGGCCGCCGTGCTGGCCGAGGTGGCCGCCGCCGAGGACGAGGCCCGGGAGCAGGCGGCCCGCGCCGAGGCCGAGGCGCAGCGGGCCCGCCAGGCCGAGGAGGAGTCGCTCACCGAGTCCACCACCGGGCTGGCCAACCGCCGGGCCTGGGACCTGGCGCTCGACACCGAGGAGCGCCGGAGCCGCCGCTACGGCGGGACGGCGGCCGTGGTCGTCATCGACCTCGACGACCTGAAGCGGGTCAACGACTCCCAGGGCCACCTGCACGGCGACCTGTTGCTGCGCCTGGCCGCCCAGGTCATCGCCGACACCAGCCGGGAGAGCGACGTGGTCGCCCGCACCGGTGGCGACGAGTTCGCCGTGCTGGCCCTCAACTGCGACCAGCCCCACCTCGAGGTCCTGGTCAACAGGCTGCGCAACGCCCTCGAGGCCGAGGGGGTGTCGGCGTCGGTCGGCGGCGCCTGCCGGCGGCCCGACTCGGGGATGCTCGAGGCCTGGGCGGAGGCCGACGACGTGATGTACGCGGAGAAGACCCGGCGCAAGGGCGGCCGCGGCGTCTGATCGGCACCCGCCGTCGGGCACGGGTTCGTCCGATCTGACAGGCTGGCGGCGATGGCGCGCGTCGTCGTGGTCGGCCAGGGCTACGTGGGTCTCCCGGTTGCCATGCGGGCGGTCGAGGTGGGCCACGACGTGGTCGGCTACGACGTCGACGACGAGCGGGTGAAGCGGCTGGGCGCCGCCGAGTCGTACGTGGAGGACGTCCCCGGCGAGGAGCTGGCCGGCGCGCTGGCGTCGGGCCGCTACCTGCCCGCCTCGGCGCCGGACGCCCTCGCCGGGTTCGACGTCGCCGTGATCACCGTCCCCACCCCGCTGCGTGACGGCGTCCCCGACCTGTCGTTCATCGAGGAGTCCGCCGTCACCCTCGCCGGCCACCTGCGCCCGGGCGCCACCGTGGTGCTCGAGTCCACCACCTACCCCGGCACCACCGAGGAGCTCCTCGGCCCGCTGCTCGAGCAGGTCTCGGGCCTCGTGGCCGGGAGCGACTTCCACCTGGGCTACAGCCCCGAGCGCATCGACCCGGGCAACCCCACGTGGGGCCTGGTCAACACCCCGAAGGTCGTCTCGGGCGTCGACGCCGTCTCCCTGGCCGCCGTGCGGGGGTTCTACGACACGCTGGTGGACCGCACCGTGGCGGTGTCGTCGCCCAAGGAGGCCGAGCTCACCAAGCTGCTGGAGAACACGTTCCGCCACGTCAACATCGCCCTGGTCAACGAGGTCGCCATGTTCGCCGCCGACCTGGGCATCGACGTGGGCGAGGCCATCGACGCCGCCGCCACCAAGCCGTTCGGGTTCATGCGCTTCGACCCCGGTCCCGGCGTGGGCGGCCACTGCCTTCCCATCGACCCGAGCTACCTCTCGTGGCGGGTGCGGCGGCGGCTGGGCCACAGCTTCCGGTTCGTGGAGCTGGCCAACGACGTGAACGACCACATGCCCGACTACGTGATCCGCCGCTTGGCCGCCGGCCTCAACACCCGCCGGCTGCCGGTGAACGGCAGCCGCGTCCTGCTGCTCGGGCTGGCCTACAAGCGCAACACCAGCGACGCCCGGGAGTCGCCGGCCGTGGTGGTGGCCGAGCGCCTGCTGGGTCTGGGCGCCCACGTGCGGGCCGCCGACCCCTACGTGATGGAGGGGCGGGTCGACCGCCGGGTGCTGCGCGTGGACCTGACGCCGGAGGAGGTGGCGGCGGCCGACGCCGTGGTGGTGCTCACCGACCACGACCGCTTCGACTTCGACGCCGTCGCCACCTCGGCCCGCTACGTCCTCGACACCCGGCGCCGCCTGCCGCCGGGCCCCAACGTGGAGCGCCTGTAGCGGCCCCGGTCAGCCCGAGGGGAGGGGGCCGGCGGCGGTGAACACCCGGAAGTCCGGCACCGTGACGCCGGCGAGCGTGAACCCGTCGAGGTTGGCCGCCCCCACACCGCCCAGGACCACGTCGAGGCCCACCACGTGGGCGTTGGCGGGCAGGGCGGCCGCGCCGCCCGCACCGCCCACCGGGTCCACCGTCTCGGTCCCCGACCCTCCGGCCACGCAGGGGTAGGCCCGCCTGGTGTCGCCCGTCCCGTCGTTGTTGGTGTCGACGTAGAGGACGAGCTGCGGGTTCCCGGGGCAGGTGGTGGTGCCCTCCACGACGTATTGGAGCAGGCCGAGCTGGCCCACGGTGAGGCCCTCGACGCCGAGGATGCGGGCGCCGGCCGGCACACCGCCCGCACCGTCCCAGGCCAGGGCGAGCTGGAAGTCGTTGCCGACCGTCACCCACGACTGGGTGCGGCCCGGGGCGTCGGCGGCGAAGGGGTCGACGCTGATGGCGAGGGGTGGCCGCCGGTCCATCCCCGTGATCGGCGAGTTGAGGCTGATGGCGCCCGTCGACCCGAGGAACACGGCGTCGCCGAAGGCGAAGATGCCGCCGTCACTGGCGACCAGCCAGTAGCCGTTCCCTGTGGCGGTGGGGGTCATGTCGACGACGGGCCGGTTGAGGGTGATGGCGCCGGTGGAGCCGTGGAAGACGGCGTCGCCGAAGGCGAAGATGCCGCCGTCGGACGCCACCAGCCAGTACCCGTTGCCCGTCGGGGTGGGCGCCATGCCCACGATGGGCCTGTTCAGCCTGATGTTGCCGGTGGAGCCGCGGAAGACGGCGTCGCCGAAGGCGAAGATGCCCCCGTCCGCCGCCACCAGCCAGTAGCCGTTGCCCGACGGCGTGGAGGCCATGCCCACCACGGGCTGGTTCAGCTTCAAGTTCCCGGTGGACCCGTGGAAGCGGGCGGCGCCGAACGAGAAGACGCCGCCGTCGGTGGCCACCAGGCGGTACCCGAGGCCCGAGGGGTGGCTGTCCATGGCCACGATGGGCTGGTTGAGCCTGATGTTGCCCGTGGAGCCGAAGAACTGGGCCCCGCCGAACGAGAACACGCCGCCGTCCGAGGCCACCATCCAGTAGCCCTCGAGGAAGGGCAGGGCGGCGCCGCCCACCATCGGCTGGTTCAGCCTGATGTTCCCGGTGGAGCCGAAGAACCGGGCCTCGCCGAAGGCGAACACGCCGCCGTCGCGGGCGAACAGCCAGTAGCCGGGCCCCAGGGGATAGGGGGCGGCGGCGCCGGCCGGCGCGGTGGCCCCGGGACCGACCAGCAGGCCGGCGGCGACCAGCACGCCGGCCAGGAGGGTGGCGCGGAGTCGGCGTCGAGGCGACGTGGAGGACGCGCGTGTCGGCATCGGTGAGGAGCTCCCTTCGGCGGCCGCCATGGCGGTGCGCCCCGTCCTAACACGACGGGGACCATGAGGCAACGAATCTTCCACTTTTTCGTGATGTGCGGGAGTGTCGGTTGACGCTGCCGGGGCGCGGGGAAAGAATGGCGTGCCGCCCGCTCGTTGCCGCGAGCTGGCGCGCCGCCGCGACGGAAGGGGAGACCGGATGAGGATCCGCACCGCAGTGGTGAGCGCTACGGCGCTCGTCGTGGCCGCCGCTGTCCTCGCCTTCACGCCGGCGCCGGCCGGCGCCCAGACCGCCGACCCGTGCCCGCCGGGCCAGCCCAGCGGGCGGCCCTTCGGGACGCCCCCCGGTCCTCCCGGCTCCCCGCCCGGGCAGCCCGCCTCCCGGCCACTGCAGTACCCGCCGGGCAAGTGCCAGCTGCGGCTCTCCCGCAGCGTGGTGGGGCCCGGGGACTCCGTCGGGATCGCCGGCGCCGGCTTCGCCCGCTCGTCGGAGGTCCGCCTGGCCGTCGCCGGCGCCGGCCTGGGCACCGTCACCGCCGACCAGAGCGGCGCCTTCGCCACCGACGTGGTGATCCCCGCCTCGGTGGCGCCCGGCGTCCACGAGGTGACGGCGTCGGGGGTGGCGCCCGGCGGCGAGCCCCAGGTGCTGGCGGCCACCCTCACCGTTACGGGCGCGGAGGCGTCTCGGGGCGGCACCGGGTCGGTGGCCGGGCAGGCGGCGCAGGAAGGGTCGCTGCCCCGCACCGGTACCGGCGACGGCGTCCGGCCGCTGTCCGCCCTGGCGCTGGCCCTGCTGGTG
>JALYMX010000111.1 GCA_030773495.1 Actinomycetota bacterium
CCGGCGGGCGCCGGTGGCGGCGCCGGCGGCCAGCGGCACCGTCACCGCGCCCATGCAGGGGACGGTGGTGAGCGTGCTGGTGGCCGTGGGCGACACGGTGGAGGCCGGCCAGACGGTGTGCGTGATCGAGGCGATGAAGATGGAGAACCGGGTGGCCACCGAGCGGGCCGGCGTGGTCGCCGAGGTCCTGGTGGAGCCCGGCGACACGGTAGGCGCCGGCGACGCGGTGGTGGTGGTCGCGTAGCGGGCGAGCGGTAGCGGTCGGTCCGAGGAGCTACTCGGCGGCGTCGGAGAGGGCCTCGGCCAGTGCCGGGTGCACGAGGAGGCTCTCGACGATGTCGGTCACCTTGAGGTGGGCGGTCACGGCCAGCGAGATCACCGAGATGAGCTCCGACGCCCCCCGACCGACGATCGACCCGCCGAGCACGACGCCCGTGGCCGGATCGGAGACGATCTTCACGAAGCCCCTCGGGTCGCCGTCGATCAGGGCCCGGGCGTTGGCGGCGAAGGGCACCTTGGTGACCCGGATCTTGCGGCCGATGGCGAAGGCGTCGGCCTCGGCCAGGCCCACGTCGGCGATCTCGGGCTCGGTGAACACGGCGCTGGCCGCCTTGTCGTAGTCCAGGTGGCGGTGCTGGCGGGCGTGCAGCCCCATGACGTGGTCGGCGATCTTGCGGCCCTGGGTGGCGGCGATTGACGCCAGGTGCAGCCTCCCCGACAGGTCGCCCGCCGCGTAGATGTGGCGCACGTTGGACTGGCAGTGGCGGTTCACCGGCACATAGCCGCCACGGTCGACCTCCACCCCCGCCTCCTCCAGCCCGAGGCCCTCGGAGTTGGGGATGGAGCCGATGGCCAGCAGGGCGTGCGAGCCCCGGGCGACGCGGCCGTCGTCGCAGCGCACCACCACGTCGTCGCCGTCTCGGTCGATGCCCACCGCCCGCGCCCCCTTGTAGAGCGACACCCCGGTGGACAAGAAGTCCTCCTCGAGGGCGGCGGCCACCTCGGCGTCCTTCTGCGGCAGCACCTGCTGGCGGCTCACGATGAGGGTCACCTTGGCCCCGAAGGACCGGAACATGTGGACGAACTCCACGCCGGTGACCCCGGAGCCGATCACGACCAGGTGGCGGGGCAGCTCGATGGGCGGGTAGGCGTCGCGGGTGGTGAGCACGCGCACCCCATCGGGCTTGGCCCAGTCGGGGATCCGGGGGCGGCTCCCGGTGGCCACCAGCACGGCGTCGGCGGCGAACTCCTCCACGCCGGTCGCCGTCTGGGCGACCACCTCGTGAGGCCCCTTCAGCCGCCCGCTCCCCGTCACCACGCGCACGCCCTGGCTGGTGAGGAGCTCGCACATGGAGCGCTGCAGGTGCTCGCCGATGGCCTTGATGCGCTGGCGGAGGGCCTCGAGATCCACGGCCGCCTCCAGGCGGGCCAGGCCCATCCCCTCCGACCGGCGAACGAGCGACATCAGGCCGCCCGTGGCGATCATCGCCTTGGACGGGATGCAGTCCCACAGGTTGGCGGCGCCGCCCATCACGTCGCGCTCGATGATGGTGACCTCGGCCCCGAGACGGGCGGCCCAGGTCGCCGCCTGCACGCCGCCGGGACCGGCGCCGATGATCACGAAGCGAACCGCCACTCGCCGGAGGCTATGCCACCGGCGACGCCGTTCCGGCCAGGACCGACGCCGGCGCCGCGAGACGCGCTACGAGCGGGGCGCCGCCACGGGATGGGGCATGCACAGCTCGTCGTACTCGGCGATGACGATCGCGCCGGCGTTCACGCCGCACGCCGGGCAGTCGGGGTCGCGGTGGACCTTGAAGGTGCGGAACGACGTCTCCATGGCGTCGTAGGCCAGCAGGCGCCCGATCAACGGGTCGCCCAGCCCGAGCAGCAGCTTGATGGCCTCCATGGCCTGGAGGCTCCCCACGATCCCGGGCAGCACCCCGAGCACGCCGGCCTCGGCGCACGAGGGCGCCAGCTCGGGCGGGGGCGGCTCGGGGATCATGCAGCGGTAACAGGGCCCCTCGTAGGGGGCGAACACGGTGGCCTGGCCCTCGAAGCGGAAGATCGAGCCGTGCACCACGGGGATCCGCTTGATCAGCGAGGCGTCGTTCAGGAGGTACCGCGTGGGGAAGTTGTCGGTGCCGTCGACGATGACGTCGTAGCCGTCGATGACGTCGAGGATGTTGTCGGCGCCCAGGCGCACGTCGTAGGTGGCCACGTCGACGTCGGGGTTGAGGGCGGTGAGGGTCTTCTTGGCCGAGTCCACCTTGCGCTCGCCCACCCGGTCCATGTTGTGCAGCAGCTGGCGCTGCAGGTTGGAGGCGTCGACCACGTCCATGTCGACGATGCCGAGCGTGCCCACGCCGGCGGCGGCCAGGTAGAGGGCGGCGGGCGAGCCGAGGCCGCCGGCGCCGAGCAGCAGCACCTTCGACTCGAGCAGCTTCTGCTGGCCGGCGTCGCCCACCTCGGGCAGCAGCAGGTGGCGGTGGTAGCGGTTGCGCTGCTCGGCGGAGAGCGTCTTGGGGACGCCCCACGGCCGGCCCTCGTCCTTCCAGCGGTTGAACCCGCCGGCCAGGCTGGCCACGTCCTGGTAGCCGAGGTCGAGCAGGGTCTTGGCGGCGAAGGCCGACCGGAAGCCACTGGCGCAGTGGACGATCAGCGGCCTGGTCTTGTCGGGCAGCTTGGCCTCCACCTGGCCCTCGAGGTGGCCCCGGGGGATGTGAACGGCGCCCGGGATGGCGCCCTGCTCGTACTCGTCCGGCTCGCGCACGTCGAGCACCACGGCCGAGCCCAGCCGGGCCTCGGCGTCGGCGGCGTCGATCTCGGCGATCTGGGCCTTGGCCTGGGCGAGGAGCTCGCGAGATGAGGGCATGTCCTGACCGGCCTTCCGGGAGGAGACGACGACGGTTGTCTCCTAAACCCTACCTGTCAGGTCGACATTCCCAAATTCGGGGCCACCGTCGTAGGTTCCGGCCATGGAGCTCTCCGACGTCGTCCGCCGCCGGCGCACCGTGCGCAGCTACGAGGACCGCCCGCTCGACCCCGGCGTGCTCGACGCCATCGTGGCCGGCGCCGTGCGGGCGCCCTCCGCCGGCTTCACCCAGGGATGGGCCTTCGTCGTGCTCGAGGGCCCGGAGCAGACCGAGGTGTTCTGGCGCCACACGCTCCCGCCCGACGACAGGGAGACGTTCCACTGGCCGGGGCTGCTGCGGGCGCCGGCGCTGGTGCTGCCCCTCGCCTCCCGCCAGGCCTACCTCGACCGCTACGCCGAACCCGACAAGCTCCGCGCCCGGCTGTGGGACCCGTCGGCCTGGCCGGTCCCCTACTGGTACGTGGACTGCGCCTTCGCCACCATGCTCGTGCTCCTGGGCGCCGTTGACGCCGGGCTGGGCGCGGCGTTCTTCGGCATCTTCCGAGGGGAGCGTGAGCTGCTCGACGCCCTCGGCGTGCCCGGCGACCACCGGCCCATCGGCGCGGTGGCCATCGGCCACCCGGCCGCCGACGACCGGCCGTCGGCCTCCGTGGCGCGCGGCCGGCGCCCGCTCGACGAGGTGGTGCACCGCGGGCGGTGGTGAGCGCGGGGGCGCGCCGGGTCAGGATCAGCTTTCAGAACAGGCGGAGCTGGTCGATCCGCGCCGCCACCTCGAGCAAGGGCTCCCAGCGAGGGGCGCCCCGGGGGCCGTCGGTGCGCACCTCCACCCGGTCCAGGGGGATGGCCCGCGCCGCGCCGTTGGCGTCGCGCACCCCCAGGCTCCCGTCGCGCTCCCGGCGTGTGGCCACCCCCTCGTGCCAGCGGCGCCCCACCCGCCGGCGGAAGCGCACCCGCTGCCCGGCCCGGATCCCGAGCGCCTCCAGGCTGTTCGTCATCCGGGAGAACGGGCGATGCCGGGGCGGCGCCGGCGGCGTGGTGGGTGGACCTCGGCAGGGGCGAGGGTGAGGTGCGAGAAGGCGATCACGGCGACGGCACGCTACGGCACCCTCGACAACTGGGCGTAGACCCGCCTTCCCACGCCGTCGGCTCCAGAAAAGTGTTGCCACGCAACGACTTCTCCTTGCCCTCGGCATCGAACACGTGTACGATTAGGAGGTGATCGAGCGGCTGGAGGCGGTGCTGGACGAGATGTGCGCCGCCGATGCGGCCTCGCTCTCCGACGCCGAGAGCATCGTGGCCCTGCACCGCTGCCTGGCCCGCCTGGAGGCCGTCACCACCCGGGCGGTGGGCGCCTTCGACGCCGGCGGCGACTGGTCGGCCGATGTGGCTGCCTCGGCCTCGTCGTGGCTGTCCAGC
>JALYMX010000112.1 GCA_030773495.1 Actinomycetota bacterium
CCTTGCGGTGTTGGTTCTCGACAAGCTGGGTGACGATGCGCTCGGCCTCGCCGACGTTGTCGGTAACGAGGGCGGGTAGGGGCTGGCCGGCGGCGATGGCCGCGGCGTGGCGCCGCTGGCCGTAGAGGAGCAGGTACCCGTCGCCCTCGCCCCGCACCACGACGGTGGGGACACGCACGCCGATGGCCTTCACCGAGCGGGTCAGATCGCCGAGGTCGCCGAGGTCGTGGCGGACGTTGGGATGCACGGTGACCGTGTTCGGGTCGAGGTAGATCAAGCGATCCCCCGCGGGGGTGTCGGTGGTGGTGTCCGTCATGGGGACTCCTTTCGGGTCGGTGATGCGGACAGGGCCAGTCCGTCGTCACCTAGCGCTCGGCAGTGGGACAGCCGTGCAGCCGGGAGAGGGGCGACACCATGGTCCAGGGCCTCGGCTTCGCCCGCGGCTCGGCGCTCGAAGCGGCGGGGCATGACGGAGCCAGCGAGAGCACTCGACGCGGCGGCTTCCGTTCCGGTAGGCGGCGTGCCGGTACAAGGGCATCAGGGCGGCGTCGACCAGCCGACAGGAGGAGGTACTCGTGGAAGCGCTGCAGTCCCTTGTGCTCGAGATCGAGGAGGCAGCGCGGTGTTCGTCAGCCAGGCCCGGCGTTCACTCTCGGCCACCCAGAGTCGGGCGCGTCCATCGTTGTCCAGCCCGAATGCTTCGACCGGGCCTGCCATGGCTCGTACACCTTCGTGATCCCCGCGACTTGGCGGGCCGCCTACGCCTGTCTCCGCTCGGTCACCGAGGACTTTGACGTGGCCACTCCACCTGACGAGCTGGAAGGCAGGGCGGCCTTCTTCATTCCGGCGCAGAGCGGTGAGGGCGGCTACCGCCCGGCGCTGGTGGTCGGCGGCCGGCGCGGGGTGACCCACATCGTCGACGGTCCGGTCATCCCCGCCTCGTGGGGCGACACGTATGAGGAGGCAAGAGCCGTCGCCGACGACGAGAACCGGAAGCGGGGCCTCTCCGAGGACGACGTCGCTCGGCTCATCGACGCCGCGCTCAAGCATGAGCGGCGCTGGCGGCCACCGTCGCACGACCTCGGCCTCGAGCTGTAAGGGGCAGAGGCCACAGCGACCACCGGTGTTCGGCGGCGGACGTCGACGAAGGTGACCCGACGTTGTGCGAGGGAGACCACGGGTGGCCGTGGCTCGACACGTGGTGGGGACGCCCGCACGGGCGCTCATGCTTCGTCACCAGCGACGCCCCTCGCCCGCTCGGGGGAGTTCTGACCCAGGACCGACGACGGACTGGCAGTTCGGTACGATCATCACTCATCGAACGCCAGTACGACCTGGAGATCCTCGGCGCAGCATCGCGTGTTGACGCCCGGTGCGCACGTCCTAAGCCGCGAGGAGGCCCTGGGCTTGCTGTCGCAGCTGCGAGAAGTCCAGGGCCTGGATCAGCTCAAGGCGACGCTTCGCCAGCTTGCTGACGAGTAGATGACTTCCATTCCCCAGACCAGCCGCAGGACGAGAACAAGCCCCACATCGCCGGCAACGACGACGCGCTCGTGTGTCCGGTTTCTCCGAAGCCGCTCAGTTCTCGGGGCCAGCACGCATGCCCTCGAGCGCCTCGCGGGCGGTCAGGAGAATTTCGCGAGCGATCGCTGCCCCGTCCGGGACATCGCACAAGCGAACAATCCCGGTGGGCACAAGTCGCATGGCCTGAGCGAGCACGTCGGGGTCCCAGCGCGTCAGGTCAGCGATCGCCCGAATCCGTCGCGCCGCCAACCCTTCCGAGCTCCCCGCCGTCTGCCCTTCAGCGACAACGGCCGCCTGGAGGGCGGCGTCGTCAGCCGGGATCGCCCACACAGCGGCGAGGCCTAGTGCCCTCGTCGCACCGCTCATGTAGCGACCGCGACCTTGGGCGGCGTCGTGCGCGAGCGCGAGGGCCATCGCCTCGTGGAGGAGCGTCTTGTCATTCGCCGCGGTGGCCAGGAGCCCTTCTGCGACATCCCGCACACGCCCGAGATAGTCGCTGGCGCCGTCGGCGTCCGAAGGCCGGGCACCGGCGACTCCCGCGGCAACCGCAGCCGCCCGCGCCTCTTGGACCAGGTCCTCGGGGCTCATCTGTTCCCTGCCCGCGCGCCGCACCGAGCCTCAGGTATCACGCCGACCAGCTTCCCACCGGAGCAGCGGTTCGCTTCAAGTTTCGTGCGAGGCGGGCGCGACGTCGTGGGCAGCGGCCGCTCCGGCTCACGTACCCCGTCGAGCGCCCTCGCGCCCGCCAAAATACATCGGCTCATCGCTGCCCCTTTCGTCGTGGTGCCGTGAGCTCCGGTTGGGCCGAGACGCTCCGGTTCATCCTCTGGGCCCTGCGGCCGCCCCAGGGCGCTCTTTGTTGACCTCGTTGGCCCCTCGACGTCGCCGCGACTAGGCCAGGGCGGCGGCCACGCGGGCTGTGAGCATGGCGGTGACGGGTGGCGTCACGGCGTTGCCGTACTGGCGAACGCGCTGGCGCTTGTTCCCGGTCACTTTGTAGTCGTCCGGGAAGGCCATCGCCCGTC
>JALYMX010000113.1 GCA_030773495.1 Actinomycetota bacterium
CAGGCGGTCGGCGGTGAGGCGCGGCCCGGTGACCGGCCGGGGCGCCCCGGCGCGCCCACGAGGCTCAGTGCAGCCCGGCGGGCTGCACTCAGGCGACCTCGATGAGCACCTGGGGCGCCGGATCGCCGTCCCGGCCCGGCCGTGCCGCCCTCTCGCGGGCCAGCTCGGCCACGTCGGCGGCCTTCTCGCGGGCGAGCTCGGCCACGTCGGCCGCCTTCTCCTTGGTCACCTTGGCCGCCAGCTCCACGCGGGGCTTGGCCACCGCCGCCGCCTTCCGGGCCTGCCGCCGGGTGACGTTGGCAGCCTTCTCGACCCGCGGCCGGGCCAGCTCGGCTGCCTCCGACGCCTTGTCACGCGTGGTACGGGCGGCGTGCTCCACGGCCGGGCGAGCCAGCTCGGCGGCGTGCATGGCCACCTCGAGGGCGTGCTCGAGCGCCGGCCGGGGGCTGAGCGCCGGCCCGGTGCGCTGAGGCTGGCGGGCGGCGAGGGCGGCGGCCTGGCGGGCCTGCTTCTTGCGCCGGCGGCTGGCACGGAAGCCGAACAGCACCCCGACGGTGGCGCCGGCCGCCGCCGCCTCGGCGCCGACCTTGGCCGCCCGGCCCATCATCTGGTCGACCGTCTCGTCACGAGACCAGGCCTGGTAGAGGCTGCACGCGGCGCCCACGATTCCGGCGAGGAAGGCGAACTTCAAGATCCGTCGCATTTGCCAGACCCTAGCGGGTGGGGCCGGCGGCGGGCCCGGGCGTCAGGAAGCGGCCCGGCGGGGCCGCGACTCCTTCTCGTTAGCGCTGCGGGCGACGAGCGTGGGGTGCACGCGGTCGAGCACGACGGAGCGGTCGACGACGCACTTGCCGATCTCGGGCCGGCTCGGCAGCTCGTACATGACCTGGAGGAGGACCTCCTCGAGGATCGCCCGCAAGCCCCGAGCGCCGGTGCCACGCAGCAGGGCCTGCTCGGCCACCGCCTCGAGGGCGTCGGGGGTGAGCTCGAGCTCCACGTTGTCGAGCTCGAGGATGCGCCGGTACTGCTTGAGCAGGGCGTTCTTCGGCTCCACGAGGATGCGCACGAGGGCGTCGCGGTCGAGTCCGGACACCGCCCCGATGACGGGCAGACGGCCCACGAACTCGGGGATGAGGCCGAACTTGAGCAGGTCCTCGGGCAGCACGTGGCTGAGCGTCTCGCCCTCGTCGCGCTCGGCCTGGCGCTTGATCTCGGCCCGGAACCCCATCCCCTTGCGGCCGATGCGACCCTCCACGATCTTGTCGAGACCGGCGAAGGCGCCGCCGCAGATGAACAACACGTTGGTCGTGTCGATCTGGATGAACTCCTGGTGGGGGTGCTTGCGCCCCCCCTGGGGGGGCACCGATGCCGTGGTGCCCTCCAGGATCTTGAGCAGGGCCTGCTGCACTCCCTCGCCCGACACGTCACGGGTGATCGAGGGGTTCTCGGACTTGCGAGCGATCTTGTCGATCTCGTCGATGTAGATGATGCCCGTCTCGGCCTTCTTGACGTCGTAGTCAGCGGCCTGGATGAGCTTGAGGAGGATGTTCTCCACGTCCTCGCCGACGTAGCCGGCCTCGGTGAGCGCCGTGGCGTCGGCGATGGCGAACGGCACGTTGAGCATGCGGGCCAGCGTCTGGGCCAGCAGTGTCTTGCCGCACCCGGTGGGGCCGAGGAGGAGGATGTTGGACTTGGCCAGCTCCACCTCGGCGTCGTGGTAGGCGTCGGCCTGCACGCGCTTGTAGTGGTTGTAGACCGCCACCGAGAGGATCTTCTTGGCCCGCTCCTGGCCGATCACGTAGTCGTTCAGGAAGTTGAAGATCTCCTGGGGCTTCGGCAGCTCGTCGAAGCGCAGCTCGGAGGACTCGGCCAGCTCCTCCTCGATGATGTCGTTGCACAGGTCGATGCACTCGTCGCAGATGTAGACGCCGGGCCCGGCGATGAGCTTCTTGACCTGCTTCTGCGACTTGCCGCAGAAGCTGCACTTGACGAGGTCGCCCCCGTCTCCGAACTTGGCCACCGATTCCCCCCGCCGCTCAGGCCACGCCCGCAGCTTGCGGCACGTCGGCCAGCTCACGGGTCGTGATCACCTCGTCAATGATGCCGTACTCCCGGGCCTCCTCCGCGCTCATGATGAAGTCGCGGTCGGTGTCCCGCTGGATCTTCCCGATGTCCTGACCGGTGTCGTGCGCCAGCATCTGGTTGAGCAGGTCGCGCATCCGGAGGATCTCCTTGGCCTGGATCTCGATGTCCGCCGCCTGGCCGGCGGCGCCACCGTAGGGCTGGTGGATCAGGATGCGGGCGTGGGGCAGGGCGTAGCGCTTGCCCTTCGTGCCGGCGGCCAGCAACACGGCGGCCGCCGAGGCCGCCTGCCCGTAGCAGAACGTGGAGATGTCAGGCTTGATGTACTTCATGGTGTCGTAGATGGCGAAGAGCGCGGTGATGTCGCCGCCCGGCGAGTTGATGTAGAGGCTGATCTCCTTGTCGGCGTTCTCGGCCTCGAGGAACAGCAGCTGGGCGCACACCAGGTTGGCGATGGTGTCGTCGATCGGGGTGCCCAGGAAGATGATGTTCTCCTTGAGCAGCCGCGAGTACAAGTCGTAGGCCCGCTCGCCGCGGTTGCTCGACTCGACCACCGTGGGCACGAGGTAGTTGTACGCCGGCTCGATCACTCTGGGCTCACCGCTTCCCCTGCCCGCTCAGGGGCAGCCTCTGGACCAAGCGACAGCAGCGCTCGGTCGACCGGATGACCCTCCTCGTCGACGACCTCCACGTGCTCGACGAGCCATTCGAGGGCCTTGGCCTTCCGCACGTCCGAGCGTACCGTAGGCATCGCCTCTTGACGCTCGAGCTCCCGCCGCACGTCCGTCGCGCTGCGCTGCATGCGCTCGGCCAAGCGGGCGATCTCCGCCCCCACCTCCTCGTCGGTCGCCTCCAGATCCTCGGCGTCGGCCACAGCCCGCAGGGCCAGGTCGGCCTTCACGCCGTCGGCCGCCTCCGCCTGGAGTCCGGCCACGAACTCCTCCTCGGTGGTCTGGCTGGCCTGGAGGTACTGGGCGAGGGTGGCGCCCTTGGATTCGAGCCGGCGGGTGAGCTCGAGCAGCCGCCGCTCCATCTCGGGGCGCACCAGCGGCTCGGGGGCCTCGACGTCGACCAGCTCGACGAGCGCCTTGATCGTCTCCTCCCGCACGGCCAAGGTGGCCTGCACCCGGCGGGCGGCGCCGAGCCGTTGGCGGACGTCGGCCCGCAGCTCCTCCACCGTCTCGAACTCGGACTCGGCGGCGACCCACTCGTCGGTGACGGCCGGGAGGACCCGCTCCTTGACGTCCTTCACGAGCACCCGGAACGACACCGAAGGCCCCTCGTCGACCTTGGCGGTGAAGCGCAGGATGTCGCCGACCTTGGCACCGGTGAGCTGGTCGTCGAGCTCGGGCACGACGATGCCGCTGCCCACCTCGTAGAGGTAGTCGTCGGCGGTGAGCCCCGGCACCGGCTCGCCCTCGCGCTCGCCGGCGATGTCGATGAAGGCGTGGTCGCCGCGCAGGGCGGGGCGGGAGACCGAGCGCAGCTCGGCCGACTGCTGGCGGAGGCGGTCGATGTGAGCGTCGACGTCGGCCTCGGTGGCGAGCGGCGACGGGATGGTGACGCGCAGGCCGCCGTAGCCGGCGACGGTCACCTGAGGGCGCACCTCGACCACGGCGTCGAACGACACCGGGCCGCGCTCCTCGCCGGACGTGATGTCGATCTCCGGGGCGGCGATGGCGTCGACGTCGGCCTCGCGCAGCGCCTGGGCGTAGAACTCGGGAAGGGACTCGCGCAGCGCCTCCTGGCGGGCCACGCCGGGGCCCAGGCGGGCCTCGAGCAGCCGGCGGGGCGCCTTCCCGGGCCGGAATCCGGGGATGCGCACCTCACGGGCGATGCGGCGGAAGGCGGCGTCGACCGCCTTGTCGAACTCCTGCTCGTCGACCTCGACCGACAGCTTGACCTTGTTGCCCTCGAGGGGCTCGACGACCGCTTTCATGACCGGGGGCGAGTCTAGGTCCGCGCCGCGCCCAGTCTGGGCGTCGCTCCCCTGACCAAGTCCCGCCGATCGCGCTCGCCTCGCCGGTGCTGCGTGCCACACTGGTCCGGCTCCGGGGAGTGGCGCAGCGGTAGCGCACCTGCTTTGGGGGCAGGCGGTCGGGGGTTCAAATCCCCCCTCCCCGACGCTACGGTGCCACCGTCGCGCGGGCGTAGCTCAACGGCAGAGCCCCAGCCTTCCAAGCTGGTGACGCGGGTTCGATTCCCGTCGCCCGCTCCACCACGCCGCGGTTGGCGGCGGGGTATGCGCGTTTCGGCGGGAGCGGCGTGGAAGCATGAGCCGATGACCCTGCGCACCGGGGCCGCATCCTGACGCCGGCCACGCGCACCGGGCTGCTCCTCGTGGCCACGGGCGTGCTGTTCCTCGGCGGCGTCGCCGGCGTCGTGCTCCACGAGGAGAGCGACGGAGCCCGGCGAGCCGATCGCTCTGCTCCGCCCACCACCTCGCTGGCCGCCCCCTCGCCGGCGCCGGATGCCGGCGCACCGTCCACCACCCTCGGCGGGGCCACCACCACCGCTCCCCCCGCCGGCGGCTCCGACC
>JALYMX010000114.1 GCA_030773495.1 Actinomycetota bacterium
GGCGCGGGGCCGCCGCCTGCGGTGGGGGCGCATCGCCGTGGTCGGCATCCTCGCCCTCGTCGTCGTGGGCGCCGTCCCGCCGTTGCGCCGGGCCGCCGCCGTCGCCGGAAGCAAGGCCGTCCTCGCGGCGTTCGCACCCCTCGCCCCCGGGATCGAGAACTTCGAGGGCCTGTCGCAAGGGAGCCGGGTGTTGGCTGCCGACGGGACGCTGCTGGCCGACCTCGACGGCGCGCAGCGGCGAGACCCGGTACGGATCGCCGCGCTGCCCCCTCACGTCACGAAGGCGGTGCTGGCCGCCGAGGACGCCAACTTCTACGACCACGGCGGCGTGGATCCGTCGGCGGTGTTCCGAGCCTTCCTGCGCACGGCGCAGGGAAGCCGACAGGGGGGCAGCACGATCACCCAGCAGCTGGCCAAGCTGAACTACACGAAGTCGGAGCGCACCCTCCTGCGCAAGCTGCGCGAGGTGCAGTACGCCGTGCGCCTCGAGAAGAAGTACTCGAAGGACGAGCTGCTCGAGCGGTACCTCAACCAGGTGTACTTCGGTGACGGCGCGTATGGCCTCGCCGCCGCCGCGCAGACCTTCTTCGCCACGGACGCCGAGCGGCTGACGCCGGCCCAGGCGGCCACGCTGGCCGGCAAGATCAAGGCGCCGGAGGCGCTCGATCCGCGGGCCGAGCCCCAGCGCGTCAAAGCCCGGCGCGACCACGTGCTGCGCAGCATGCGCCGGCGCGGCTGGATCGGGACGGCCGAGCTGGAGCAAGCGTTGGCCACGCCTCTCGAGGTCGCCCCGCCCACCGCGGCCCCCGCCGGCCGGGCGCCCCACTTCGTCGAGTACGTCAAGCGGGAGGCGGCAGGCCTGGACGAGCTGGGCGGCACGCCGGAGTCACGCGGCAAGGAGCTCTTCACCGGTGGCTACACCATCAAGACCACGCTCGATCCCGCAGCGCTCGACGCCGCCACGGGTGCCGTCCAGTCGGCGCTCCCCGACGCGACCGACCCGGAGGCGGCGGTTGTCTCCGTGGTCCCCGGCGACGGCGCCATCCGGGTCCTCTACGGCGGGCGCAACTTCGTTGAGCGGAAGTTCGACCTGGCCACCCAGGGCCGGCGCCAGCCGGGCTCGTCGTTCAAGCCCCTCGTGTACCTGGCTGCCGTGGCGGACGGCATCGACCCCCGCTCCACCTTCGACGCCTCGTCGCCGCGCCACCTCGAGTACCGAGACGAGCGCTACACCGTGGACAACTACGAGGGCGAAGGACGCGGGCGTTCCACCCTCGACAACGCCATGACCCACTCGATCAACACCGTGTTCGCGCAGCTCATCCTCGAGGTCGGCCCTCCCAAGGTCGTGCGGGCCGCCGAGCGACTCGGCGTGGACGACGTGGACCAGAACGTGGGCGCCCATCCGGCCATCGCCCTCGGCGGCCTCCGCACCGGCGTGACGCCCCTCGAGCAGGCCGCCGCCTTCGCCGCCTTCGCCGCCCGCGGCAAGTACGCCGAGCCCTACGCCATCGCCGAGATCGTCGACGGCGAGGGGCGCACGGTGTACCGGCGGCGGCCGTCGACGGAGCAGGCCTTCGAGGCAGCCGAGGTCGGCGTGCTCAACGGCGCGCTGCAGGACGTCGTGCGGTCCGGCACGGGGAGGGCGGCCGACATCGGCCGCCCGGCGGCCGGCAAGACCGGCACGACGCAGGAGCACGGCGACGCCTGGTTCGTGGGCTTCGTGCCCCAGCTGGCCACCGCCGTGTGGGTCGGCCATCCCGACGGGATCGTCCCGATGACGAACGTGCACGGCCGGCGAGTCACGGGCGGCTCGTTCCCCGCCGAGATCTGGGCGGGCACGATGCGCCAGGCCGTCGCCGCACTGCCCGCTCAGGACATCTTCACCGCCAGCCCCGACGCCCTGGGCCTCAAGCCACTCCACCAGCCGCCACCCGCGGTGCGCGGCGCCGGCACCCCGTCGTCGACCACCACGTCGACGTCGTCCACGACCACGACGGCGCCGGCCGGCGCGACCACGACCACGACCACCACTCGGCCGAGCGCGCTGTTCCCGGCGACGACCACCACGACCACGCCGCGGCGGACCACGACGACCACGCGAGCCACCTCGACCACCACGACGACCAGGCCGGCCACCTCGACGACCACCACGACGACGCCAGCCTCCTCGACGACGAGCTCGACGACGACCACGGCGCAGCCGACGACGACGACCACGGCGGCGCCGTAGCTCCGGCGCCGGCTGGTCAGCGGGCGGCGCCGCCCAACAGCTCCTGCAGGGTGATGGTCTGGTCGGCGGGCGGCGGAGCGACGTCGACGCCGACGCCGAAGTCGAACAGCTCGAAGGCGGCGCTGACCTCCCCGGTGCCGGCCGCCCTCGCCGGCGCCGACTTGTCGAGCGTCGAGACGTCCACGGTGTAGCGCAGGCGCCGCAGTCGTCCCTCGCCGTCGATCCAGGCCTGCACCGGGAGGCGGTTGGTGCCGAGCTGCTTGCGGACCTGGTCGAGGTCGCCGCGCAGCTCCTCGTCCACCGCCCGCTTGGCCTTCTCCAGGTCGACCGTGGCGCGGTAGCGGGTGGTGCTCACCCCGCGGACCACCTCCTCGCCCTCCCTGGTCACGTCGCCCGTCGCGCCGCGGAGGTAGTTGAGCGCCGCCTTGGGATCGTTGGTGCGGAGCTGGCGCAGCGCTTCGATGTCGCCCACCCCCGCCTTCTCCAGCTCGTCGAGGTCGATCTTCAGCCACGGCCGCTTCTTGAGCTGCGGCAGCCCCAGCGCCACCTTCAGGTAGACGACGTCCTCGGAGAACAGGATCTCGGCGCGCCCGGCGCTGGGGAGGAGCGGCCCGAGGTCCAGGTCGAGCCGCCCACGCTCACCCTTGAAGTCGAAGGCCCCTTCGCCGGTGACGCTGCGCCTCGCCGGCTCGCCGCTAAGGCTCACGTCGATGGCTACGCGCGACGTGCCCTCGGCGATGGTCTTGCCCGGGGCGGCGGCCAGGACGGCCTGTGGCGAGGAGCTGTCGACCTCGTCGTCGCCGCTACAGGCGCCGGCGGTGACGGCGAGGGCCACGAGCAGCACGGAGAGGCGGTGGAAGCGCATCTGCCCAGGCTAGGGGCTGGCGGGGACGTTCCCGCTACCGTCGCTGACGATGGAGCGCGCCACCGTCCGGGTGTACGAGGAGCGGGGCGGCGACTGGGCGGCACGGCGGGCCCCGGTGCGGGCC
>JALYMX010000115.1 GCA_030773495.1 Actinomycetota bacterium
GCGCGCGCCGCCCGGGAGCGGTCGACCGCCGCGCCCGGCGACGCCGGCAGCGGGTACACCTCGCTGAGCGCGACGCCGGCCTGGGCCTGGCGGATGACGGCGGCGGGCTCGGCCATGGGCTCGGCGCTCAACGATAGAAGCGAGCCAGGGCGTCGAGGACGCCGGCGTGGAACCCACGGCCGTGCACACTGGCCAGCCACCGCCGGTCGTGGTGCAGGGGCTCGATCGGGGGGATGGCCACGGTGGTCCCCTTGGGCGGCGGGCCGGCGGTCTCGGCGGGGCCGCCGGGCATGTCGAGGCGCACGACGAGCTCGGGCGAACCGGGGGGATCGCCCACCGAGGGATCCGGGGGACGGCGACGGACTCGGCCTGCTGCCGGGCCGGCCGGTGGGGTGGAGGCGGCGTCGGCCCGCACCGCGTTGAGACGGGACAGGACGTCGGTCCATGGCCACGGCCGTCCCGGGTCCTCGGGGCGGGCGAGCACGACCCGGCGGCGCGCCGACCTTACGGGCACGGACGTGGTGGCGCGCTGGCCGGCCGCCTCCATGAGGGCCTTGGTGCCGTAACGGGCGGCGCCGGCCACGACAACCAACACCACGTCGCCCTCGGTGGCGGCCACCACGTTGGCCCACACGTCGTGGTGGCGGCGGGCCACCACGACCACGTCGCCCAGCCCACCTCCCACGAGGCGGCCCACGGGGTGGCCCCAGGCGGGGGCGAGGGCGTCGCCGGCGTCGCAGGTGACCATCCGGACGAGCTCGAGGTCGCTTAGCCCCCAGCCCTGGTGGTCGCTCCACAGTCGGGCGACTTTGATCTCGCCCAGAAGGTTCTTCGTCCCCGACGGCCCCCAGTCCGTGCCCAGGGCCACGGCCAGGCGCTGGTCGAGGGCATCTCGGACGGGCGTGGTCGTGCCGTAGAGCCACAGGTTCGACAGTGGTGACCACACCACCGTGCCGGCGCGCTGCGCGCCGCGTGGGGCGCTGGCTCGACGCCAGCGCGAGAAGTGGGAGGCGTCGAGGGCGCTGGCGTGGATGGCCACCAGGCGGCGCTGGAGGCACCCGGCGGTGGCCAGGTGCTCGAACTCCCGTGCCACCACTGAGTTGGGCTGGCCCTCGGCGCAGTGGTAGACGAAGACCCGACCGTTGCGCATGGCCTCGGCCCGTGCGGTCAGCTCGGCGACGTCGAGGGTGAGCGCTGACACCGAGACGGGATCGGCGAGGACGCCGGGCTGGTCGTCGTCCACCGAGCGGACCAGGCGGTTGACCGGCGGGCGGCTGAGGTTGGGCCAGCCCTGGATGCTCGTTGTGCCACCGGCGAGGGCCCGGACCTGGACGTAGGCCAGCAGGCAGTGGGGTGCCCGAGTGGCCAGCGTCCACGCCGGCCAGCCCACCTGAGGGCCGTAGCTGCGCTCTCCCGGCCAGATGTCGTGGTGGAGGTAGGCGGTGGTCTGGGTCGGGTCGCTCCACAGCGGCAGGGCGTTGTAGCCGAGGTGGGAGTGCAGGTCGACGAAGCCCGGGTGGATGACGGCGTCGCCCACATCGAGCACCGGGGCCGCGCCGAAGCCGCCGGGGGCGGCGTCGCCCTCGCGAGTGACGGCGGTGACCAGCCCGTCGTCGCCCAGCCACACCCGCCCGGCGAAGCTGTCCTGCTCCTCGCCGCGAGCCATGGGGGCCACCGTGCCGGCCACGACCAGTGCCACGACCACCCACCTCCCCCCGTCGTGGCGAGCGTAGCTTTTCTTCCCGCCCGGCCTCGGGCCCGTCGATACTGGGGCGATGGTCCATGAGTTCGATCCCGGCTACGGCCACGAGCCCTTCGCCACCTTGGTGGGCGACTACCCGGGCGAGGAGGCCTACCCCCTCAACCGCTTCCGCACCGAGTGGGGGCCGATCTTCCATCGGGGCCGCCTCGACGGAAGCGCCGTGGTCGTCGTGGTGGGCCAGGACCCGGCCCAGCACGAGGCGATCGTGCGTCGCATCCTGGTCGGCGAGGCGGGCCAGCGGGTCCAGGGCGCCCTCGCCCGTCTCGGCATCACCCGCCGCTACGTGATGGTCAACACCTTCTTGTACTCAGTGGTGGGGGCGGGAGGGTCCAAGGCCGATGTCACCAAGCCAGCCATCGCCGGCTACCGCAACCGGTGGCTGGACGCCCTCGTGGCGGGCTCGCCGGTCCAGGCGGTGGTGACGCTCGGGCTGCGGGCCCGCCAGGCGTGGGAGTTGTGGGCCGGCGGGCACCCTGACCACGGCCTCGCCGTGGCCCATCTCACCCATCCGACCGCCCCCGAGTCGGCAGGAGGCGGGCGCGAGGCCAAGGCGGCAGCCATGCGGCGGCTGTGTGCCAACTGGAACCGCGAGCTCTCCAGCCTCCACGAGCGCCTCACTGCCCGCGACGTCGAGGTGGCCTGGCAGCCCTACGGCGAGGCGCTGACCGCTGCTGACCTCGCACCCATACCCGAGGCCGACCTGCCCGCCGGCCTCCCGGGGTGGATGCGTGCGGTGGACGCGTGGGCCAGTCGCACCGGCACGACCACTCAGCTCAAACGCTCGACGATCGTGGTGAAGATTCCACGCCGGTTCCAGCCGCCGGCATAGCGACGTGCGCCAGACGGTCGAAGCCAACAGGGGACAACCTCAACGGGGCAACTCCATCGTCGCCGCGTTCCTCGCTGGCGCGCCGCGGTGAAGCCCACGGGCGATACCGGGGCACCGGGTAGCGCCGGCACCCGCCGGATGGACTACCACGGCCACATGGGCGAGCGGGCTGGGCCGGTTGGTGATCGGGTGGGGACGCACACGGCAGCGCGGTGGCCCGCGCGCTGCAGCGGGTCGACCGACACGACCTGCACCCAGGGCAAGCCACGACGGCGGGAGATCGGCGATCCGGGCCCGTAGTTGGCCGGCATGTCGGCCTTCGAACACGTCGAGCAGGTGGCCGATGGCCACGTCGACCACGGCGGATACGAAACCATGCCGCGCCGCCGGCGCGCCGGCTGCATGACCGTCTCATCGAACCCGCGACGCTCAGCGGCCTCACCCGCTCGGCGTCGTCGATCCCCGACCGCCGATGCGCTCGACGGCGGACCACACCGTAGACCACGACACGGCGAAGCTCTGGGCGATCGAGGCGGTCGTCCCCTCGGGTGGCCAGGCGGTCGGTCGCCCACTCGCCGGCTGGTGCGGTGAGCATCCGGCGGGGCGCGGCCAGGCTCGCCTGCTCGGTCCAGGTGCGCACGTCGCAGTCGACGTCGAGACACGACCAGATCCGCTTGCGCCAGCGCAGGCGCACCGCCCGGTCGTCGCTCGGGTCGTCGAGCAGGGTTACCCACCGGCGGTCCTTGGGCGTCGCCCGCGCCACAGCCTGGACACGCCACCCGCCGCCGTCGTCTCCACGTCCACCACCAGCTCGACGCCGTCGTTGACGACCGCGAGCAGCTCGAAGCCTGCCGCGCCGAACCACAGCGCCGCACTACCTTCGACCGCCGGGCCTCTCTTGTCTCGGACCTTCGACAGTCACGAGATTCGGCGAGCCCCCACCTCAACGGTGGATGCTCACGTCCCGGTCATCCCAGCTTCGTTGAGAAGGGCGCGATAACAATCCATGCATGAGGGTGCGGTGTGCGCGGGGTGCGTTCGGGGCGGCGCCGGCAAGGCCTGCTTGTAGGAGGAAAGGGGGGCGAGCAGGCAAGGGTGGCGACCAGCTCGAGCTCCTCGTTGTCGAGGCGGCCCCCCTTTCCTCGTCATCCATTGTCGGTCGTCCGACTGGTCCGGCAGGGTCGGCGTCAAGCGCCGGTCGCACCGGGACCGCCGCGGCGAAGCGTCG
>JALYMX010000116.1 GCA_030773495.1 Actinomycetota bacterium
AGATGGTTCGCCGCGAAGAGGCCGCGGAACCGGAGCGCGTCGAGGACGGGCGCAGCGAGGCCGTTGCCGATGCGCTTCACCGCATCGCCGACGTTGCGCGGGATCGGGTCGTCGGAGGGCGCGGAAAGGGCCGAGCCTGGTGGCAGCAGCCATTCGACCCACACCTCGTCGTCGTCCTCACGCGCCAGGCGTACAAGGCCGTCGTATTCGACCGCGGCACGACGAACGAGGTGCTCCGCGCCGACCCGTGTTGCCAGAGCCCAGTCCCAGTAGGCCGCCTCCTCAAGCAGCCCCCGAGCGAGCGATGCAGCGGCGGGTCCGGCACCGCGCTGGATCACGAGATCCAGCACGGACTTGAACCGGTACCACGCCCAATCCGAGGATGCCTGCATCTCCGGCGACTCGGCCGCCGCCTCCACGACTTTGTCGATCGCGCGCTCGAGCGAGGCTGCACGCTCGAGCACGTCATCGACGGTCATGCCCAGAGTGTCGCAGCGTCGGCGCACGCACGCGGGCTCAATAATTGAGACGTGCTCGGAACGGTGATCCTCGATGCTTACTCCGCGGATCGCGCCCAGGAGATGGCCGCGGCGATCGACTGTCTGTGCCCGCCCGACGCCTCCGGCCCGTTCGCGGCGAGCGGCCTCTACGCGTTCTGGGACGTCGCTTCGCGCGACCTGCTGTACATCGGCCGCAGCAACGACCTCGGCATCCGGTTCCGGCAGCACAACGGGCTCATGCCGTGCCCGCCTGCGGCCTGCAAGGTCGAGCAGATTCGATTCTTCGTTTTCGGTGTGCCGATTTGCGCCAGGCGATGTAGCGGCGGATCATCGATTTTCTGCTCCTAGCGGGAGTGTCCGGTTCAAGATTCGATTCGTGAGACAGGTCAAAGTTGGGCCTGACGACAAGGAGAACCGATGGCACGACCCCCGTCGAGATCGGCGGAGGACAAGGTCCGGATCGTGCTCGCCGTCCTGCGCGGTGAGCTGACGATCGACGAGGCAGCTCGCCGCGAGGGCGTCTCGCAGACCTCGATCGGGAACTGGCGAGACTAGTTCCTTGACGGCGGCAAGCAGGCGGTCGCCGCCAACGGGCCGGCCAAGCCTACGAGCTGCGAGCAGCAGCTCGCGGCGGAGAACGAACAGCTCGCTGCCGCCTTGGCGAAGCGCACATGGAGCTTCGTCTGTGGCGCAAAGGAGGGGCTCTCTAACCCGCCTTCGACAAGCTCGACGCGGAGCGGCGGGCGGTCGGGATGACCGTCGTCGCGTTCTGCGAGCAGCTCGGCATCCCGCGGCCGACCTGGTATCGGTGGCGGGCCGCCGGGAGCTCGGCGAAGGGTCCGTGGCGACACCGGCGCAGGACGCCATCGAGGCCGACGCGAACGCGATGGCCGCGGCGTGGGATGCATGGGGGCACCGCAAGCTCGCCTCGCTCAAGCGCACCGGATCGACGACATCGAGCCGGGCCCGGTGAGCGACTCGACGATGTACCGCGACGGTGGTCCGCGCTGCGGTGGTGACGACCGTGCTCGGAGCGAGGTCCCTGCGATCTGCCGTGCGCAGGTGAAGCCGTCGGTCCCGCTGAAGCCGCCGTTCGACACGGAGAGCACCGCGGAGCACCGGCTGCCGGGCGCGGGACGCACGTGGAAGGAGCAAAGCGACGTCAGTCATCGTTCAGGATGGTGCCCTTGCCCTGTGCCTTACCCAGCGAGGCCCCCACGGGGACGGTGAGGTTCACGAAGAAGACCTCGTCCGCCTCTTTGACCTTGTCGCCCACGACCGTCACCTGCAACGACTTGGCTACTTCTCCGGGAGCGAAGGTCAAGGTGCCACTCGTTGCGTAGTAGTCACGGCCGGCGGTCGCCGTGCCGTTGGCCGTGGCGTAGGAAACGGTGACCGGCTGGGTGCTGACAGAGGACAGCGACACCGACAAGGTGGCCGTCTTGGTGCCCTTGTTGCCCTCGAGTATCGAGGTATCGCCGATGCGCAGAGCCGGGACCACGTGCTCGGTGAACGCCTCGGCCAACCGCACTTCTTCGCTACCGCCGGCAACCAGCACTCTGCCGTCAAGGAGCGCCGTGGCGGTGTGTGCGTACCGCCTGGACGAAAGTGGCGCGGCGAGCTTCGAGCTCGCGCTGGGCGGGTCGTAGACCTCAGCCGAGTCGGAGCCCTCGTACCCACCCGCCGTGAGCAGGACCCTGCCGCTGGGCAACAGGTTGGCCGTGTGGCCGCGTCGGTCGGCGGCGAGGCTTCCCCCTGCACTCCAGCGGTCCGTCGCCGGGTCGTACACCTCGGCTAGGCGAAGGGCGCCGTCACCACCGGTCACGAGCACCCGACCGTCTCCCAGGGACGCGGCGGCGTGGTCTGAGCGCGCCGTGCCCAGGTCCGGTCCGGGCCGCCAGCTCCCCGGGAGGCCGGTATCGGCGTCGTTGGCGGAAGGGTCCCAGACCTCGGTGGAGCTCAGGTCGTAGGTGTCGCTGTAGCGGATGTCACGCTCGCTCTCGCCCCCGGCTACGAGAACGGTGCCACTCGGGAGCAAGCTGGCTGTGTGATTGACGCGGCGGATGGCCAACGAGCCCGTGGGCGACCAGGTCTCGGTGGCGGGATCGTAGATCTCGGCCGAAGCGACGGGGGTGAAGAACAGATCGCCACCCGCCACCGACACTCTTCCGTCGGGCAGCAGTGTCGCGGTGTGGCGGTTGCGAGCGACAGCAAGGGGGCCGGTCGGCCGCCACGTCCCCGACGTCGGGTCGTACAGCTCCGCCGAGTTCTCACCGTAGCCCCCCGCGACCAGCACCCTGCCGTCGAGCAGCCGGGTGGCGCTGTGCTCGTTGCGGGCCACGGTCATGGCGCCCGTCGGCAGCTAGGCACCTGCCTGGGGATCATAGAGCTCGGCGGAGTCAGTGGATACGGGACCGGAGAACGTGGCATCGCGCCCCTTGATGCCTCCCGCCACCAGCACCTTCCCGTCCGCCAGTCGGGTGGCGGTGTGGGCTCACCGTGCGGTCGCCAGCGACCCCGTCGAGCTCCACCCTTCACGCTCCGCACCGGCCCTCGGCGCTAAGCCGGAAACCAGGCCCGCCACGATGAACATCGCGGCAAGGCACCTTGTCCTCCAACGGCGTCTGGTCACCGGCTCCCCCTTGTCTGCTCTGTGCTCGCCGGCGAAGGCGAGCAGTGGCTTCCCCTATGTGCCGACGGCAACCTGCCGCGCCGACGAGAACTTCACTCCCGGCCCCCGCCTGCGGCCCCGCTCACCCCGGGTTCCTCGCCTCCGGGCGAAACTCTGCGTTCATCCCTCCAACTGCGTAGGACCGGCCGCTCGGGTCGCTGAGTGAGCAGATGATGCCGTAGCGACGACCGGCCACGAGGTCGACGGCGAAGGTCCCGACGGCACCTGGGCGGCGGGCCGGGATCCCGGCGAACGGGGTGACCACTTCACGCGTCTCGCCGCGAAGCTGCTCGTCGAGCGGCGGCAGGCGTTCGTCAAGGGGCAACAGCGCCAAACGGTGGGCGACCGACCCGGCGTTGCGTACCTGAAAGACGACCCGTCCCGCCGGAACAGCTCTGTCGAAGTCGAACCGGTTGTCGCGCATGGTGATAACGACGGTCGGAGGGGCCGGCGGCAGAGCGCGTTGGGACCGCTCCTGGCGGGCACACCCGTTCACCGACAACGTCGACATTCCGGCGACGACGACAGCTAGTCGCGCACTCCAGCGGGTGCCGTCACGCCCCATCGCCACCCGCCCCACCTTCACCCGCGCTCATCCTCGAACGCCGCGTCCGTGTGGCGAGCAGCGATCCCAGGGCCACGAGTCCGGTAACGCCGGCGAGAGCGGGAGCCCACGCCCCGCTGGTCGACTTCCTCGTGGCGGGGACATCGAGTGTCGTGGCGAAGATGTCCTGCCCCGTTGCCGTCGCCACCAGCCGAGAGTTCCGGGTATCGGTCCAGGCGGCGACGGCGGTGGAGCGCCGAGAGAGCAGCGCCAGGCGGGACCCGAACTCGAATTGCCCCCTGGCCGCCGGATGCACGTACTGCTGGCCGATCCGCGACTCGAAGCTGTCCTGGCTGACCCGCACGTTCGGCGAGAACGTCTCCCCACCGTCGGCAGAGAAGGAGAAGTACACGTCGTTGAGCACGTTCTTCGGGTCGTTCCGTCGATCGTAGAACACCACGTCGATGCGCCCGTCCGGGGACACCGACAGTCGCGGCAGGTACTGAGCTCGACCGTTCGCTACTGGGTCGTCGTTGAGCCGCCGTAACCGCTGCCAGCTCCGCCCCGCGTCCGTGGAGCAGCGCAGGAGGACGTCGGGATCGCCGTGGCGGCCGTCGGTCCAGGCGACGCACACCCGGTCGTCCCGCGCCACGATGGCTGGTGGGGGCATGGTGAAGATCAGCATCACACGCTCGGGCGGCCCCACCGCGTCCTCGACAACGCTCCCTGGGGCGAAGCGGCGTCCTCGGTCCGTTGACGTCGCGACAACGAGCGACCACGTGCCCCCCCAGATGGCGCCCTCCAGGCCCTGGTAGTCGACGGCGTCGTCCTTCAGGTCGTAGTACGCCACGTGCACGGCCCCGTCGCCTCCCACGGCCAACGCAGGGGCCACCACGCGCTGTCGCGAACGGTCACTGACCTGGACCGGCTTCGAGAAGGTTGCTCCCCCGTCGTCCGAGTAGGAGGCAAGGATCGGGTTCGGAGGTGGCCCGAACCCGCCGAGCGGGGGGTCGGAGGTGGCATGCAGCCACACGAGGTGCAGGCGCCCCTTGTCCCCCACATGTGGGTCTATGGCCATTCGTACCGCGAAGTTGAGCGGTCCCAGCACCTGCCGAGGGGCCCCGAACGTCTGCGCTCGGTCGTCGGAGGTGGTCAGGAACGCCCCCATCGGCTCGTTGCCGGCGCCGTGGAGCCCGACGAACAGGTAATGGAGCACGCCCTCGTTGTCGAACGCCACTTCGGGGGCGTAGCACTTCTCCGCGCCGGGCGGGAGCTTGACAACCGGCTTGACGGTGAGCCAACTCCGGCCCCCGTCGCCGGAGACCTGGAGGGCACAGTCGAAGTCAGGCGCATCGAGACGGTTGGCGATGACGACGAACCGCGGTTCGGTGGGATCGGCGGCGAGCAAGGGTGAGTTGTTCGCTGGTCCGAACGGCCCTTGATCCATCGCCGTCACCGGGACCTCGGGCCGCACGCGAGCGACGGCTTCGCGCCGCTGGCCCGCCTCCGAGGCCGCGCTGCCCGCGGTGGGGACGATGAACACGGCGACGACGCCAAGTGCCACCGCCGCGAGAGCGGCCTTCGTCGCTCCGCGGCGGTAGTCTCGGCTCCTGTCCCGCCCGGCCCTCGGACTGGCCGGGATGCCGGGGAGGGAAGGAAACGACTGGCTCACGTGTCAGATGACGGTGATCGGGTTCTGCATTCCCAGGGCCGCCTCGCCGGTCGCCCTGGCCTTCAGTGGGTTGCCGGCCGTGGCCGGGCCCGAGATGCAGATGGCCGACTCCGTGCCGGGGAGGTCGGCAATCTCCGCCTGCCCTTGCGGGTGGTTGGTCGTCTTGTTGATCGGTCCGACGGTCGTGGGGGCGAGGAAACCGTTCGAGTCGACCGTCACCTCACCAATCTCGAACGTCGAGCGGTGCGGTCCCGTCGGGTCGTCCGGGTTCCCCGTCATGCAGTCCGCCTTGTACTCCCGCGCTGGTTCCGTGCCGGCGAACTCACCGAACCCGGTGTTGAGGAAGTTGATGTTGTAGGTGCCCGGGGTGAACTTGTTCGGGACACCAACGCCGGGCAGCGGGGTCCCGCAGGGATCACTGGGACTCGTCAACGGAGCGGTGGAAACGATCACCGAACTGCTGGTGTGGCCGTTGCCGCCGGCATGCACCTTTGCCACGCCTTGCCACCCGGCGCCGGGCGCGGTCTTGCACTCCAGCATCTGTCCTGACACCCCCGCCCCCCATCCAGTCACCGTTCCGCCCGCCCCCGGGCTTCCGCCTGACCCGGTCACGACGAACTTGCCCACCCAGGTCGTACAGGCGTACGCGGAGCTGGCGGCGAGCAGCGCCCCTGCTCCCACGGCGAACCCGGCGACCACTCGCCGCCGACCTGCTCTTCGTAGTGACATGTCCCGTTCCTTTCTTCGCACTCGTACCCTTCTTCGCCATTGTCCGCCCGCAACCTGAAGATCTCCTGAAGATCGGGCATTACTGGTGGAAATAGTTCGTCTTCTCGCACGCTCGGCGCGCCGCACGCGCCTAGAGATTCACCCATGGAGGACGGCACGGGGCCCGGTCACGCCGAGACGATGAACAGCCAGGCGCGAGGCGGGCGAGAGGAGCAACGACGCAACAGTTGGGCAGGTGGCCCTTTACTGGGGCGTCGGCAGGCGCCGCAAGATGCCCCGGTACGTCTCGGTGACGTCGGCGGGGTCCTGCGTGGGGGGCGTGGGCGGAACGGGCCCTGTCCCCCCCGCCGTGGTGCAGACGGGGTTGAAGAACCCGCTGCCCCACGTGTTGCCGAACCACACGTTGCCGGCGCAGGCAGGGTTCCTGTCACGCAGGTCCACGAACGCCTTCACCTCGGCGGTGTTGCCCACGGCGTTGTCGACCACGGTGTTGTTGAGGATCTGGTTGCCGGTGGCCAAGCTCACCACGTGGATGCCGTCGGTCCCGTTCCCCCGCACGGTGTTGTCCTTGACGACAAGCTCAGTGGACACGTCTCGAGACGCGGGGCCGAGCTGGACCCCGATCCCGTTGCCGGGAGCGTTCGTTCGGCCGTTGCCCTCCACCAGGTTGCCCGAGATCTCCCCCTTGGTGTTGTTGATGTTGGAGATGCCGGCCGAGGCGCTCCTCGTCACCACGTTCCTCGAGACGCGGGCGCCGGCGATGGACAGGCCGTCGAAGTCACCGTCGTGGGAGTTCAAGATGATCCCCTGGCCGGCCGGGCCCTTGTCGCTGGGGCCGAGGGTGTCTTCGACGAGGTTGTCCTCGATGACGTTCCCGTCGGCGTCGCCGCCGATCAGGCCGATGCCGTCGTAGATCCCGTTGCGCAGGACCTTGTTGCGAACAATGGTGTTGTTCGAGGAGTTGAACAGCACGATCCCGTCGCCGAGCTCGGCCACCGAGATGTCGTCGGGGCCGACGTTGTCCTCGGCGCTCAGCTCGGTGATGGTGTTCGAGCCGCCGCCCATGAGGACGACGCCGGCGTCGAAGTGCGACACCGTGCCGTTCTTGACGGTGACCCCGGTGCGCATGGGCAGGCGGATGCCCGAGGTGCGGCCGTTGCCCGGGCCGGGGAAGCCGAAGATCCGATGCCCGCCGAGGTCGAGGGTGATGTTGTCGGCCCGCACGATCACGCCGTTGCCGCCGCACGGGCCGATGTCCTCGGTGAGCACCGTGGTCTGGGTGATCACCCGCCCGCAGCTGGCCGCCGAGACGGTAGTGGCCGCCGTGGCGGTGTTGTTGGCGGGGAACGAGTCGGCCTCGTTCACGCGCACGGTGGCGGTGTTGGACACCGTGCCGGGGCTCAGCGGGGTGACGTTGATGGCCACCGTGGCCGTCCCCCCGTAGCCGATGGTCCCCACCTTGCACGACACCGTGCCGCTGGCGTGGGAGCACCTGCCCTGGCTGGGCGTGGCCGAGCCGAAGGCGACGTCGCTGGGCAAGGTGTCGACGACGGTGACGCCACTGGCCTTGCCGGCCAGGGCGTTGGTGACGGTGAGGGTGTAGGTCAACGGCCGTCCCACCTGGGCGGGATCGGGGGAGTCGTCCTTGGCCAGCAGCACGTCGGGCAGCGTGACGACGCTCTGCTCCGTGGTGGTGTTGTCGACCAGGAGCCGGTCGGGATGGGTGGCGACCATGGTGGCGGTGTTGGCCACCACGCCGGGCTGGCTCGGGGCATTGACGTCGATCCTCACCGTGGCCGCGCCTCCGGCCGGGAGGTCGCCGAGGGTGCAGCGGACGGTGGCCTTGGAGCGGGAGCAGCTGCCCTGGCTGGGCGTGGCCGAACGGAAGCGCGCTCCCGCTGGCAGGGTGTCGACGAGGTCCACTGCGCGGGCGGTGACCGAGGAGAAATTGCCCACCGTGAGGGTGTAGGTGAGGGCCCCTCCCGTGGGGACGGGGTCGGGGGCATCGGCGCTGCTCACCGACAGGGCGCCGACCGCCCGGACGCGGCGGTTGGAGCTGTCGGCCACGTAGAGGTTGCCGGCGGGGTCGACGTCCACGTCCCGCGGATTGTTGATCCTCGCCTTGGTGGCCGGGCCTCCGTCCCCGAGGCTGCCGTAGGCATCGCCGGTGCCGGCCGCCGTGGTGATGGTGCCCGCGGCGTCGACTCGACGGACGCGGTTGTTGGCTGGGTCGGCGATGAACAGGTTCCCCGACGAATCCACGGCGAGGCCCTCGGGTTCTGCCAGGAAGGCGTCGGTGGCCGGCCCGCCGTCGCCGTAGTACCCCCTGTCGCCGGTGCCGGCCACCGTGGTGATGGTGCCCGAGGCGTCGACCTTGCGGATACGCTGGTTCCGGGTGTCGGCGATGTAGAGGGTGGCGCCATGCACGTCGACATCGGAGGGGTATTTGAGCTGCGCTTGGGTGGCCGGGCCGCCGTCGCCGCCGTAGCCGCCGAGATAGGTCTGCGTGCGGTCCTCGTTGACGCCGCCGAAGCCGATCCCCGCCACCGTGGTGATCGTCCCTGCCGCGTCGACCTTGCGGACGCGGTGGTTCACCGTGTCGGCGATGTAGAGGTTGCCGGACGCGTCGGTGGCGAGGCCCCGAGGGTAGGCAAGCTGGGCGTTGCGGGCGTCGCCGCCGTCGCCGCCGTAGCCCTGCGTCCCGGTGCCGGCCACCGTGGAGATCGTTCCCCGCCCGTCGACCTTGCGCACGCGGTGGCCCGCGCTGTCGGCGATGTAGAGGCTCCCGTCGCGTCCTAGCTCCACCGCAATGGGCGCGACGAGCTGGGCGTCGGTGGCCGGGCCGCCGTCGCCGCTGTGGCCGGACACGCCGGTGCCCGCCACCGTGGTGATGGTGCCCGACCGGTCGACCCTGCGTACCCGGTAGCTGTCTGGGTCGGCGACGTACACGTTCCCGGCACCGTCGGCCGCCACCCCGTACGGCACCCGGAGCTTTGCCTGAACAGCCGGGCCGCCGTCACCGCTGTCGCCGTGCTCCCCGCTACCAGCGACGGTGACGATGATCCGCGCAGCAGCCGACGACGCCGCCGCCGGCAACGTCGGGGAAACGGGAGCGCTCAGCGCCACCAGGGCACCGACCATGGCGACAGCGACCAGGATGACAGCGCGCCGTCGTCTCATCTCGCTCGCCGATTGCCCTCGCCGCCCCGCGCCCCCCCGAAATCGCCCCACTTCTCTTCGGCCCCCCTCGTCGCCCCAAGTGAAGCAGGGGCGCTCTTCCTCGTCAACGGTGAAAGGTGGATTTCTCCAATAGTCGCGCTCTCGGCCGACACCGAGACCGAAAGCGCGGTGCGGCGGGCGTCGAGGTCGGTTAGGTGGGCCGCTGGCTGATCGGCGTGCCTTCGGCGGTTGAGGTCCCGACCAGGCCACCCCGGTGGTGTTTCCCAGCACACCGGCTCGGGACCAGCGGCCCCCGCTTCGGCATCCGCTTCACCAGCGCCCGCTATCGAACCGGACGTGAGGTTCTCCCTCATCCGGCTCACCGACGTCGTTCACCGCCAGCGATTCGGCCTCGCGGCCGAGACGGTTCCAGCGAGCCGGACCAGCCCGAGCCGGGTGGGAGAGCCGAACAGCACCCGGCGACCGAACCACCGGCCTCGCTTCTGGTGCTTGTTCGAGATGAACAGCACCATCCGCTCGGTGACGAAGTACTCGATGGCGTCGAAGCACGCCGAGGAGTTCCCGTGGCGGAAGTAGGCACCCCAGCCCGGAGGAACCGGTTGATGGAGCCGACGACTGCCTCGATGGGCCGGCCGACCAGGTTGCGTGCGGTGAGCTCTCGTATGCGGGTCTCGGGCGCCGCCATTTCGCAGCCACTCCCCCGTGTCCAGCCGGACCAGCTGCTCGGTGATCCACCTTGCGGTTCCGCAGGTCGACCCGAGAGCGGCGCAGACCGACGAGCTCGCTCCAACGCATGCCGGAATCTACGGCCAGGTAGACGAGGGCGTGGAACCGCTCGGAGTGGGCCTCGGCCAGCTCGACGACCTGCTCCCACGAGAGGAACGTCATCTCCCGTTTCGGCACCCGCGGCGGCTCGACCCTGTCGCAGGGGTTGGCCAGGAGGCGCTGCTTCTCGACGGCCACCTGGAGGACCCGCCGCAGGGTCCGGTAGTGCCGATGTACCGAGCCGGGGGCGATCCCGGCAACCACCTCGTCGTTCAGCCAGTTCTCGATCTCGTCGACCGGGAGGCGCCCGATCCGGTAGTCGCCGAAGCGTGGCAGTACGTAGCGGTCCAGGTCCCGCCGGTACGTCTGCACCGTGGTCGGCGACAGCCGCCGGGCCAGCTGGAGGAAGTTCCTCGGCCCAGGCCGCCAGCGGCGTGTCGGCGCCGCGGGGGCCGATCCACCACCCCCGCGCCTTGTCCGCTTCCATCTCCAGCAGGAAGCGCTGGCGTCCGCCTTCCGGGCGAAGGTCCGGCTGTGCTGGCCCCCAGCGGGTCACGGTACCCCTCCTCCCCCGGCCGTCTCTCGATGAAGCCCATCCCGACCACCTCTCCCGCCCCCCGGTGAGCGAAGTGAGCAGCCGGTGAGCGAAACAACGGGACTTCAACGGACACTGCCTGATCGACGAAACAGCGCCTAACCTGGGGTTCTACCGGGTCAGGCGCCGAAGGCGGCGACCGGAATCGAACCGCTGTACAGGGCGTCGCACTCCCTTCGCTCGCGGGCGTGAAGGGATCAACTACCCCTCGGCTCGCGAGCCTCCATTGGTCACGAGCTCCTCCAGTGCCCGCTTGGGGACCACCACCCTCCTGCCGAGTTGAAGCCCGGGAAGCTACCCACGACGAACCAGCAGACAGGCAAGTGCCCGCGATATGCCCAGTAGGTGCGCCGCTTCCTCGACCGACAGCGTCAGGCGCTCGTCATCCATCCGGTGTTCTCCGATCTGCGTGATCTCCTCACGAGTTAGTAGGCCGAGAAGGAGTGCGGATCTCGCGTAGCCATCCGAACTTTCTCTTGGCCTGCCTCGGGAGCGATGCGCGCTGCGCGAGCACCGATCGAGATCGGACAGGGCGTCGCCGTTCGGTCGCGCACGCGTCCCGGGGTAGGCCTGCCCGCGGCCACACATCCGCACGGCTCGCCGTTCGCACCCGCCGGCGAACGAGTCCGCTGCCGCTGGCCAAGGGCACCGCGTATCCCACCGCGTAACTCGGGCGATACACCTGGGATCCGCTGGACTGCATGGACTTACCCGTCGACAAAACCGCAGCTCAGCGAGCTGTAGCGGTCTCGCCAGACGCCCAGCAGCCGACTCTTAATCCGCAGGCTCAGGGTTCGAATCCCTGGGGGCGCACTCGTCAGCACCGCCGCTACCAGGACTTTCGGGCACGGGGCGGTGGCCGAACGTGCCAGTGGAGTGCGCTTGGCGCGTATCCCTGGCGCGATGCACCTCGCGATGCACCGGCGCGATGCACGCGGGCGGTACCGTGTCCCTTGCGGTCGACGGCTCCGCGCGATCCATCAGTCGTCCTTCCACCCCCCGCCTGCCGTCCGGCGGGTGGCCACGAGGGAGGACTCATGGCTTCGCTTGCAGAGCGCTTTGAGGCGCACGTCGACCGCAGTGGCGACCACCATCGTTGGCTCGGTGCCGTCAACCGTGATCGGGGGACCGGCCGCCTGAAAGTCGGCAGCCGGCACGTCACCGCCCACCGGGTCGCTTGGGAGCTGGCACACGGGCCGTTGCCCGAGGGCGCCCGCGTCATGCCTGCGAGGAAGAGCCGGGATGCGTGCGCCTCGAGCACCTGAGGATCGACGGCGTCACGTCGGAACCGCCGAAGCCGCGGGCACGCAAGGGCACGGGTTCACTCCGCCGGCTGGGCGCCGGCGCATGGAAGCTCACCGTGACCGGGAACACACGCCGACGGGACGACGCATCGCGTCTACCGGACCGTTCACGCTGACACCGAACAGGAGGCGCCGGCCGAGCTCGCCCGGTTCGTCGGCGAGGTGCGCGCGACCGACGGGACGACCCGCGCCGACGCCCACCGGGTCGACTTCGACACGGCGGTCAAAAGGTTCCTGTACGAGCACCTGCTCGACGAGCGTGGTCGTGAGCCGAAGACCGTCGACGACTACTGGAAGCTCCACCGCCGGTGGTTCTCACCGATGCTCGCCAAGCGGCTCGTCCGTGACCTCACCCGCCCCCTGTTCGACGCCCGGTTCGGCGAGATGCGTCGCGCCGGCCTGAGCCGGTCCCGTATGAACCAGGCGCGTAGCCTCTACGCCCCTTCTTCCGGTGGGCGATCCACCAGGGCATGACGCCGCGGAACCGGATGGTCGGCTTCGAGCTACCCACCAGCACGCACGTCGCTCGAGAGACCGTCACTCCCGAGGTAGAGGAAGTCGCGCTCCTCCTAGGCACGGCCTTCGAGGTCGTCCCGGAGGTCGCCGAGGTGCTCGCTCTCGCCGCAACGACCGGGATGCGGCGAGGAGAGCTCGTGGGGATCCGGAAGTCGGCGCTTCGCCTCAAGGAGGCCCAGCTCCGGGTCGCCGCGGCCGTGTCCGGCAAGCGAGTGAAGTCGACGAAGACCGGCACCGAACGGGACGTGTCCCTCGACGAGGAGACCGCGGCGATGCTTGGACGCTCCTGCGGCAGCGGTACGAGCTGGCCGAGGCGGTCGGGGCCGTCATCGCCGACGACCCGTACCTGTTCAGCCTCGCCGTCGACTCCTCGACGCCGATGGCCCCTGGCTACCTGACCAAGCGGGTCGCGGTGCTCAAGAGCCACCTGGGCATCGAGGCGAAGCGGCCGGAGACGATCTCGGCGGAGGACGAGGCGCTCCTGATGTACCGGGGCGAGCGCCGCCCGCGCCCGCCCGGTCGCACGGGCCCGCGCCGAGAGGCGGGATGTCGTTCGCCGAAATCGGCAAGGTGCTCGGCCGCAGCGAGCGGTGGGCGGCACTGGCGGTCGCGGCAGCCGAACGGCGTGAGCAGGCGGTGCCAGGGCTGCGCTTCGACGGCTCGGTCCTCGCCCTCCGAAAGTTCACGTCGAGCGAGCTGCTCGATGCCGGGTTCAGCGTGGCGATGGTCGCCCAGCGCCAAGGGCACGGCGCGCAGGTGCTCGTGAAGCACTACGGGAAGCGCCGTCTGTCGGCAGACCGCAAGGCCGCCGAGCACCTCGGCCGCGTCGTCCACCTGCCGCTCACGCCAGCAAGGATGGACGCGCATGCCTGAGCCTCTGCCACGGCGAAAGGTGTGGCGCTACCCAAAGCTCATCAGCGAGCACGCCTTCGACAAGCTTCGCCTTCTGGACTGCACCCTGGCCGAGTTTGAGATGGTGATCGAGTCGGCCGTAATCATCGACGAGACCGAGCTCGCCACGGAGGCGCGAACAGTCAAGGAGCTGGTTCTCTCCATCGAGTGGAAGCGACCGCTCCACTCGGTTGTCGTGGTCGACGACGAGCGTGGAGAGGAACGGATCGTCACCGTCTACGAGCCAGACCCAGCTCGCTGGTCGGCGGATTACCGTAGGAGGCGCTGATGCGGTGCGAACGATGCGACCAAGGCGAGCGGCGGCCGATCAAGAGGGCCAAGCTCGCGGAGCGTGACGGCAGGGTCGCCGTCGTGCTCGACGTGCCCATGGAGGAGTGCCCGGCCTGCGGCGACCGCTGGCTCGACTGGGACATCGCCAAGCGGCTCGACTCCCTGCTGACCGAGATGCTCGCAAGCGATATCGAGGTGGCGACCCGCCACTTCTCGGCGGGCGACCTCCCTGCCGCGTAGGAGAAGGATCAGCGGAGCCGACAAAGGAACCCCACGCGGGGGATATGCCAGGGTCACCATCGCTGGATGACGCCGCCTCCGCGCAGCTCGACCACCTTCTCGCTGGTGGCTGGCCTTGCTACCGAGTCCGTCGCGCTCGTGCCGTTCGGATGGCTTGAGTGAGGGCGGCGACGATGTTCTTGCCGCGTCGCTGCAGGCCGAGCTGGCGCATCATTTCGTCGATCACCTGGTCCTCAGTGCGCGGCAGCGTGTCGGACTCGATGTAGTCGACGAGCGCTACGAGCGTCGACCGCGGGTATGTGCCGATCGGCTGGGCCTTCTCGAGCGCCGGCTTGCGCCCCGTTCTCGTTGGCAGCGCAACCGGTCTCGGTGCCGGTCGGGCTGCGGGGTCGGGCGCGGGACGGCCGGCGGCCCGGAGCGGCCATTGGACACCATCGGCTGCCTGGACGGCGGCCTTCCAGGCGGCGACGGCGCGTTCGATCTCGGCGTCCCGATGGTGAAACCAGTCGGTCGACCAGATCCGGTGGAAGCGCCAGCCGAGCCGTTCGAGGTGGTCCTGCCTGAGCCGGTCGCGGTCCCGCGCTGTCTCGCCGGCGTGGTAGGTGGCGCCGTCAGCCTCGATGGCGAGCACCATCCGGCCGGGCTGGATGGGGTGCTGGGCGGCGAAGTCGATCCAGTAGCCGGAGCAGCCGTACTGGGCGACGACGGGGACGCCGGCGGCAGTGAGCGCCTCACGCACATCCCGCTCGAACGGGTTGAGATCGGGCTTGGGCTTGGCCTGGTCTCCAAGGTGGCCGCCCTTCGACTGCGCGTACTGGAGGTAGCGGCACAACATCTGGGCACCTTCGGCGCGCAGCTTGTTGGCGTCGAGGTCGGTCGAGGAAAACGACGACACGACGGTCATGCGGCTGCGTGCCCGGGTAATCGCCACATTCAGGCGCCGTTCGCCGCCTTCCTGGTTGAGCGGCCCGAAGCGGTACATCATCCGGCCGTCGGCGTTCTTGCCGTAGCCGATGGTCAGGATGATGGCGTCGCGTTCGTCGCCCTGGACCCGCTCGAGGTTCTTGATGAAGAGCGGCTCGGGCCGGGCGCGGCCGTCGGGCCCCGCCTCAAAGAGCCGGTCGAGATCGGGCCGGGCCATGCGGACCCGGCGGAGGCGTTCAGTGATCCGGTTGGCGTGTCTGATGCCCATGGCGATTACCCCGAGGCTTTCGTCGGGTCGGGTCTCGGCGTGTTCGACAACGAGCTCGACGACGCGCTCCACCTCGTGGGAGACGGAGTCCTCCTGGCCGACCCGGCCGGGCGCCCACGGGATGAGCTCGTAGTGGATGCAGTCGTCGACGCCGGTGCCCGGGAAGGTGGTGAGCGACCAGTCGTAGAGCGACTCCTGCGCGTTCGAGAACGCGATGAGCCGCTCATCACGCGAGCGGTAGTGCCAGCCGAGGGTCTTCGTACCGAGCGGGGGCGGTAGCAGGGCGCGCATCACTTCGAGGACCGACTCGATGTTGGAGGTGAGGGTGATGCCGGCATCGGCGGCGGCCTGCAGCTGGGCTTCGAGGGCTTCATCGTCTTCGCCGCCCCCGAACGAGGCAGCGAAGAAGCTGGTCGGCGGAAGCTGCTTGGAGTCGCCGGCAACGACCGCGGTGTGGGCTCGCAGGAGCGCGCCAACCGCGTCGGCGGGCGTGACCTGGGAGGCCTCGTCGAAGATGACGACGTCGAAGAGCCGCTCGGCGGGCAGCATCTGAGCCACGACAAGGGGACTCATCGCCCAGCACGGCTTGAGCGCGGTGAGCACGTCCGGAGCCTGTTGTACGAGCTGGCGGAGCGGCAGGTGCCGCTGCTTCTTCGAGGCCTCGGCACGGATGAGCCGGGACTGCTGGGGGTGTTCGTCGCGCACCCGAACCAGCCGTTCGGCGGCGGCGCGGCGCACGCGGTCGGGTGTGTTCAACAGGTGGGCTACATCGGCTGCACGGAACTCGGCCACGTTGCGGTCCTGGGCGTCCCGGTCGAACCCGCCGACCGTGGCGTCGGTGAGCGAGACGTGGTTGAGAATGGATTCGAGCCACATGAAGCGAAATGCACGCCTCGCGTGTTCCGGGCCGAAGCCGGACCCGGCGAGTTCGGCGACGAACGGCCACAGCCCAAGATTGGTGAGCCCGAGCGACAGCCGGTGTAGTTCGGGCAGCTTCACGAGCGTGACCTGGTCGGCCAGGAGGGCGTCGAGTTTGGTTCGCAGCTCGGCTTCCCCGGCGGCCCCGAAGCTCGCGTCGCCGGTGCGTTCGACGACGATGCGCAGCTGATCAGCGAGCCGGGTGAGCATGCCCCGAAACCTGGCGAGGTCATCGGGCGTGCGCGGCGCACCGCCGTCAAGGGCGACGGCGTCCCACCGGCGCTTCTGCTCGGCGGCAGCGACCGCGGCGGCGTGCATGTCGGCGGGTGCGTCCTTGCGCCCACCCGCAAGGGCGATCATCCGCTTGCGCGCCCGCCGGTACGCGCCGTTACCGAGCTTGGCGGCGGCTCGGCGGAACGCGCCCCGCTCGGCCGGGGCGAGCGCGGCAGCGAGGGCATCGGCTTCGGCGAACAGCTCGTCGCTGTAGCCGTCGAGGGTGACGGCGACGGCCTCAATGAGGGCGACGAGGTCGGCCCAGTCGCTCATGGCGTCGGGCTTGCGCAGCCCGCACGCGTCGGCGGCACGGTGGAGCTGGTCGCGCGTCTGGGGCAAGGTGCGGTCCGCTAGGGTGGCAACGGCGTCGCGGGCTTCGGTGACCTGCTCGTCGCTGGTGACGAGTCCGTTCTCGAACGCCGGCCGCCACGGGCTGGGCCCGACGATGAGAGCGAGTCCGCCGCGCTCGGCGAAGTCCTCCAGGTCGTCCGCCGCCGCGCGGTAGGCATCCGCACCGAGCGACGCGATGACGGTGCGGTCCAATCTGGTTGTGACCGTCTCGGTTCGGCGCAGCTCGATGAGCTCGGCCTGGACGTCGTAAACGGAGATGTTCCACGGGTCCCGCCTGGAGTGCAGCGCGTCACGCCAGCGCCGCAGACTGTCGCGGCGGCGCTCGAGCCGATTGTGAGAGGCGGAGTGATCGGTGAGCGGGATGCTTTCGGCGGCGGCGAGGCTGGCCAAGAGCTCCTGGGCGACCCGCCTTCGGGACTTGACGCCGTCGTGCAGGTCGAACACCAGCTGGCCGAGTCCGACGCCGTTGAGGCGTTCGAGCACGGCCTCGATTGCGGCGCGCTTCTCCGCGACGAACAGGGTGCGCTTCCCGCGTGCAGAGAGGTTGGCGATCAGGTTCGCGATTGTCTGGCTCTTGCCCGTACCGGGCGGGCCCTCGACAACGAGGTCGCCGCCACGTACCGCGGTGTTGATGGCATAGGACTGGCTGGCGTCCGCGTCGAGGACCAGGAACTCATCAGAGGGAGGTGTGAGGTCGGGCTCGTCTGCGGTGACGCCTGGGTGTCGGGCGCGGACAGCTTCCGCGGCGGCAGCGTCGCCGGCGATGGCGGCAAGCAGTTCGCTGGTGGCGAGCTGGCCGCCGGCGAGGGCGGCGTCGAGGTCTTTGACCATCGGCAGCTTCGCGTAGGAGAAGTTGCCGAGAACCACCCGGTCGGCGACCGCGAAGGCGGGGATGTCGTGGGAGAGCTTGGCGAGCCGCTCGAACAGCGCGCCAGCGTGGGGGGTACCGACCACGTCTTCCTCAAGCAGGTCCAAAAGCTCGTCGGGGCGCACGTCGACCTTGAACTCGCTCGCCAGGAAGTGCACGAGCGTCGGGTTGATCTCGAAGTCGCCGGGCAGGCTGACGTCGAAGTCCTCGCTGGCGGCGCCGCGCGGCACGAGCGACGCCTCCCGCAGCAGCACCGGCGAGGCCGGCGTCGCCGTGCCGATGTGGTTGCTCCAGGTGGCCATGCCCCAGGCGAGGAACAGGGTCTGGATGCCGCGCTCCTCGAAGTTCTCGGTCGCCTTCGCCTTCACGGTGCGGGCCCGCTTGGCTGCCGCGGCGAGCGGGGTTAGCCGACGGTCCGACGCCTCGTCTGCGGTCGGCGCCTCGGGGAACAGGTCGCTGAGGCGCACGGTGTGGGAGCCCAGGAGGCGGCCGACCGAAGCCTCGGACGACCCTTGTTTGCGCAGGTCGAGCGTCCCTTGCTTGAGGTCCTTGTAATAGAGGAGGGTGTTGCGGCCGCCGACGTCGACAAGCTGCCCCTTCCACGACTCGACGGCCCGCTCGACGAGGCGGATCCGCCCGGTGTCGGCGGGACTACGAGTCCCTTCGGCGTCCGTCACCGTCAGCTCCCGACGGGCTGTTCGACGTCGACGCGCTCGTGTCCAGCCGCTCGTCGGCGCCATCCCACGACACGACGAGCCCGGCAACGGTGAGGAGCCGGCGGGTCTCCACGGCAACAGTCAGTACGTCAGCCCATGACAAGTAGTGCTGGGAGCGCCCGAACCCAGAGGCGCCGGTCTTCAGGCTTGACCCGGTCTTCACCTCGACCAGCCACGTCCCGGTCCGCCCGGCGCGAGACGCTTCGAGCACGCCGTCAGGATAGATGGTCCGCTCACCGGAGATGAACGGCACCTCGACGAATGTCGCCAGGCCGGACGGGATGCGCCGAGAGGCTCGACGGTGGCTGGCCGAACTCCCTCACCGCGCCGACGACCGAAGAGCAGCGCCGACGTCGCCGGGAGCTCCGCCGTCTCCGGGCCGTTGATAGCCGTTTGATGCCGTTCGTCGGAATCAGCCGAGCCTGCACCCAGTTCTTTTCCCGCCACGGACCACCCACCTCCTGGTCACGCGTTGCATCTCCTCGGGCAGATCCGACCAGATGCAACAGCAAGGGGGCAGCCACATGTACTGTAGCGAAGGGCGGCTGGCCGTCTCCTCTGCCGCCAAGGACTGGTCGTCGACGAGGAGGAGCGACGCGTCGACGGTCGCTCCCCAGGCTTGTACTGTCGTGGCGTAGCCGTGAGTGAGATGACCGGCTGCGAGGCTCGGAGAGCGGCGCGGACGCTTCCTCGTGGACGGGCCGTACCTCGGCGGCGACCTCGGGCGGGCCCCAGCGCGGGCGCAGAAAGTGGCGTCGTAGCCGATGACCCTCGGCGTCTCCGCGGTCAACCGTGTCCGGGTTCGTGGGTCACAGCCGTCGAGAATGGCGTCGAGGGCTCGGGGCGTCGAGCTCACCGGAGAGGTTGACCAGCTCGGCGCCCCGGCCAGGCCACCGCCCGGGAGCTCCTCCACGCCGGCGTCGGTGTGGTACTGCGTGGTGGCCCGCCCACAGCTCGGCGATGCTCAGCACGGTCCCGCCGCCGTCCCGCTCGTCCCGCTGCCGTCCCGGCGCCTCCCGCCCGACCGGGACGCACCCCTGGTGCAAGTGCGTCAATGGGCTTGGGCGGTCTCATGAGCGGGTGGCGGGCCGGGCCGACGTCGGGCGCGACGGCGTCGACAGGCGTTGAGGTGCGTCGGGCCATGAGCGGGCTCATAGGGTGTTTCTTGAGGGCGTGGAGGACGTTCCTTCCGTGGAGGCGAGGAGTCGTCGACGCCCGTGAGGCCGGCGCTGGCGACGACGCAGCGCCGCGGGGGCGAACCGACCGCCTTCCCTCGCCTGGCGAATCGTCTCGATGACGCGAGCGGCAGTCCGGTCCAACCACCGTGTCGTTGTTCAGCGACACGGCTGCGGCGATGTTCCGCGCGCTCGCTCGGGCGACGAAGGCGTCGCCGCGCTGCTTACCCTCGCTGAGGAGCAGTTCCTCGAGAAACAGGTCGAGATCCTCGTCGTACTCCCGGAGTTCGACCGCCGGCTCGCCCTCGTCCTCGACGGCCTCAGCCCGTGCTGGCGTGCGAGCTCAGCGATCGCAATCGGGCCCTGTCGCCCCGGTCGATCCCGACGCGGCTCGCTCACGAGGCAACGCTACCGACGGTTTCGTCGCGCCGACCGAGAAGCACGGCGAGGCCCGGCGGACTGTTGGTCGGGCGCGTATCCGGGCGCGTATCACTGTGGTACAAGGTGCATCGGGAAGGACCAGGTGGACCAGCGAGCCGACAGAACCGCAGGTCAGAAAACTGGAGCGGCCTCGGCAGACGCCCGGAGCCGGACTCTTAGAGGCTGTCGCGAAAGTTTCACCAGCGCGCCTACGGAGGGGCTGGCTCGGTCAGGCGGCGCAGGAGGAGGCGGCTGTGTGCGGCCCATACGAAGCCTTCCGTGACCTTCGGGTCTCGCTCATAGTCGATTTGGAGGCGGC
>JALYMX010000117.1 GCA_030773495.1 Actinomycetota bacterium
CCCCTGGGCCTGCCGCTCGACGGCGCTGGACCACCGCCGTCTTGGCCGCCCCCTGCCTCGAGAGACCGCGCCGGCAGATCAGCCAGCGCGGGATGCTCGTCACCACCGCCAGGAGCGCCGGCGCGCCCACCGCCGCGGCCACCGAAAACCCGCAGCGTCGTGGCCGTCTGCGCCGCGGTCATCACCGCCCGGCTCGGCATCCGGGACAGGCCATGGGCCACGGCGGCCGCCTCGACCACGGGAATCAGCCGCCACACCACGAACGGGGCGAACACGGCTACGGCGAGGATGGCCGCACCCGAGATCATCTGGCCGAAGGACTGCCCACCGGGGAGCGCCGAGTTGGCGTGGGTCTCGAAGAGGGCGATCCCGACGGCCAAGGCGACCCATATGGCCAGCTTCGACACCACCAGCGCCGCCACCAGCTCGACCGCCTTGCGCGCCGCTCCGCGTGCCGCCGGCCACGCCATGGCCGCGAACGACAGCGGGGCGAGGGCCACCACCAGTGTGACCAAGGCGGCCCGGACCACGAGCTCGGCGTAGATGGCCACGCAGGCGAGGAAGACGAACAGCAGGAGAAGAATGGCGGGCACCCCGAAGCGCATCTGATCGACGGCGTAGACCTTGGCGATGGTGCCCAACGTGGAGCCCGAGGGAAGCAACGAGGCGCACACGGCGTCCACCAGGCCCACGAGCTGGTCGACCACCCAGGGGAAGCCGAAGATGGCGAGGACAGCCAGCGGCACGTTGCGCAGCGTGCGCCCGATCATGGCGACGGGATCGCCTGCCACCACCCCCTGGATCACGCCGAAGAAGATAAACAGGATCATCAACAGCGCAGAGAGCTGCGCCAAGGTGTGGTACGCGCCATCCTCGCCGACGAACGAGGCGACGGTGACGTCGGGGCTGGCCGACGAGGTGAAGAACTCCGACACCTCGGTGAACAGGCGGCCCACCCCGTCGGCGATACCCTGGCCGATCACATCTAGGATGCCGTTTGCCACGCTGCCCACCGCCCCACCCACCGCACCGGCCACCGATCCGACGACCTTGGCCGCGGCGCGCGATCCGGGGATCAGCAGGTCGGTGGCCGTGTCGATGACGTCGTCGACCACCGGTGGGCACGGAAGCACGTCGCACGGCCCGGCGGCAGCCGGACGGACGGACCCGAGGCCGACCGACGCCACGGCCACGGCGACCACCACCACAGCGAGCCGGCGTCGATGCGGTTGCGAGCCGGCGCTCACGCCCCCGGCCTCCAGTCGTCGAAGCCCTCGAGGCGGGCGCTGAGGACGTCGACGCTCGAAGGCGCGTCGCGCAGCTGCGGCGACGGGCCGGGCGTCTCGCTGGTCCGGTCAAGTCGCCACGCACCGCGCTCGAAGAGAAGGCTCACCGTCACCGTGGCGAAGGTGGCAATGGCGTTCGCCTCCACCTCAGCCTGGCCGGCAGTGAGCATGACCCAGGCACTGACCTCGGCGCGAGGCGGGGCGTAGGAGACGAGCTTGGCGGCCAGCACGCTTTGGCGGTAGATGGGCCGACCGGCCAGGCCGGCCACCTGGCGCTGCAACGGCACCAGCTCGGCGTCGATGGCGGCGGCGAGAGCGGGGCGGTAGGCCTCGGACGCCACCTCGTCCACCAGCTCGCGCGCCGCCGACGGGTCGAGGGGGAACAGTTGGGCCATCAGGGTGGCGAAGCGGACGCCAGCGCCGACGGCGTCGGCTTTCGACGCTGAGCCCGGTCCCACTTCCGACGCCCTGACGGCGGCCCCGGCCACGGCTGGGGCCCGTCGGTTGGCCTTCGTCGATGACGAGCCGAACGCCCGCTGCCCGAGAAGGGCGGCCACCACGACGAAGCAGGCCACCACCAGGACAGCGCCGGGTCGCCGGTGGACGAGCCGGTCCATCTCAACCGCCGAACATGCTGTTGACGATGGGCCCAGCGCTCGCCACCACGAGGGCGCCGATAGCGCCGCCGAGCACCAGCTGCATGCCCTTGTGGGCGCCGCCGTAGTTGCCGAAGTGCTTGGACAGCCCCCACGCCCCGGCGCCCGCCAGGATCGAGGCCAGGGACGCCCAGAGGGCGATCTGGCCGCCCCAGTTCAGCATCTTCTGGATCTTCACCCCGAAGCTGAGGCCGTCCGCGGTGGGGTCCACGGTCACGGCGTCCGCCCATGCCGGCGCCGCCGACGCGAGGACGGCGAAGACCGCCACGGCGCCCACTGCCAGGCGCCGCCGAGCTCGCTGCGCGATCTCGCGTATCGGGCCGGCGAGCGGGGTTGCCAAGTCGAGCTTCATAACAGCATCCCTCCTGCATCGATGACGGTTTCGGCCTGGGTCGGACCGAGTCGTTCTCGTACCGGTCCCGCGACGCCCCAGGACGGAAGGGACTCGTCGATGTTCCCCTAGGGCGGGCACGCCGGCCGTACAACGGGCATGAGGCGGATCGCGGCAGTCGCCCTCGCCGGCTTCGTCGGGCTCCACGGAGCCCAGCGCCTGACGGCCAAAGGCAACCGCCCCCCGGTCGAGCGGTCGACGTCGGCGGCTTCGTTGGTGCCCGAGGCCGGCCCCTTCGGGCGGTGGTTTCCCACCCCGAGTGCGCAGGGCACGGTGGACGAAGCCGCGCTGGCCTCCATCGCTCGGCGATGGGTGACGGCGATGTGGACACGGCCGCCCGCCGACGCCGCGTTCGCGTGGCTCGACCGTGTGGCCGACATCACGGCGCCCGACCTCGACGCCGAGCTGCGCACCGCCCGGCCGTGGCTCGCCGAGGGCGACGTCATCTCCTCCACGGTCGAGGTCGCCGGCGTCTACCCCGACGCCCGCGATCCAGCCACCCTCACCGTCACCTGCGTCGCTCACCGCCTGACGACAGCGAGCGTTCGTTCCGAGTCGTGCGCCACCACGGTGACGTTGGCGTCGGCCGCTGACGGGCGCCTCGTTGTCGTCGCCGTGCGATGAAGGGCGCCTGCGCCGCGCTGGGCAGCATCTTCGCCACGGGGACGGCGGTGACCGTCGCCCTCCCGGTCGTGCTCGTCGGCGCGGTGGCCCCCGGGATGGGGGCGGTGGCCATAACGCCCGCCACCGCTTTGGCTCTCGCCGAGATCCCCGAGTTCCTGCTGCCCCACTACCAGGCCAGCCCCGCCTGTGCCGGCCTCCCCTGGCAGGTCGTGGCGGCCGTAGGTTGGGTGGAGTCCCGCCACGGCCGAGCCCGCCTCGACCCGGTGACGAAGACGTGGCGAGGCGTCGACGCCCGCACCGGGGACACCGACTCGCCCATCCTCGGCCCCGCCCTCGACGGCTCGGCCGACACCAGGGCCATCCCCGCCACCCCAGCGAGCAGCGCGTCCACGGGTGACGGCCGCTGGGACCACGCGGTCGGTCCCATGCAGTTCCTCACCTCCACGTTCCGCGCATGGGCGATCGACGCCAACGGCGACGGGGTGGCGAACCCGCACAACGCCTTCGACGCCATCGCCACCGCCGGCCGCTACCTGTGCAATGGCAGCAACCGGCTTGACTCCCTCGAGGCCGCCCTCCGCCGGTACAACAACTCGGCCGCCTACGTCGCTGAGGTGCAGTCCAAGGCGCTGGCCTACGGGATGGCACCGTGGGGGGGATCGCCTGTCGGGGAGGAGGTCGGGGCCAGCGCGGGGGTCCTCGTCGTCGGTGTGGACGTGGCCCCCGTCCTCGACTTCGCCCTGGCCCAGCTGGGCAAGCCCTACGTGTGGGGCGCGGTCGGCCCCGACAGCTACGACTGCTCTGGCCTCACCCGAGCCGCCTACGCCGCCGGCGGCGTCGCCATCCCACGCACGACGTCCCAGCAGGTGCACGCCGGCGTTCCCGTCGACTGGCGCACCGAACCGTTGCGTCGAGGGGACCTCGTCTTCACCCCCTCGGGCAACAACCCCCTCGGCCACGTGGGCCTCGTCCTCGACGCCGGCCACTGGATTGTCGCCCCCCACACGGGCGACGTCGTAAAGATCGCTCCCATCCCCGTGAGCAGCATCGGCGCTGTCCGCCGGATCATCGGGTCGTAGGGGTCGCCACCAGTGCCCCAGCACCACCGCCATCGCCGTGACCCGCAGCTCGAGCTCCCCTTCCCTGAGCCCGAGCGCAAGAGACTTCATGCCGTCGACGCCAACTCCCTCGTCGCCCTCCACAGCGCCGTGCGGCTCGTCCTTGATGTCGCCGAGGGCCGGGTGGGGCCTTCGGCGGTGGCGCTGGACGGCCTACACGCGTCGCTCAGCGTGCTCGCCGCGCACGATCCCGGCGGGCGCCTTGGCCACGTTGTGCGCCGTTACCGGGCTCAGCCGGCGACAGCGGCCCGCTGGGCCGAGCTGGTCGACGAACTGGCCTTCGTCCTCAGCCTCAGAGCACAGGACGGGGTGCCCCAAACGACACCGACTCGAGGAGGACCGTGATGACACTCCAGATCCTGCCGCCCCCGGACGGCTCGACTGCACCACCCGACGATGCCCGTCTCACGCGCGCCGCGGACATCCTCGATGCGCTCCTCGCCCACCGTGCTTCCGGGCCGGATCCCCTCGGCGGCGTCGTGCCTACCGGCATTCCGGTGTTCGATGAGCCATGCGGGGGACTGGCCCCCGGCACGCTCACCGCCGTCGTCAGCCCACCGGGCTCCCGTGCGACCTCGCTCCTCCTGCGCGCTGCCCTCCACGCCGCCGCGCGCGAGCGGCCCACGCTCTTCTGCGCCCTCGACATGACCCTTGCGACGTTCGCAGTCGGCCTGGCGGACGTGGTCACAGGAGCCGCCTGGGCGAGAGGTGGCCGAGACCATCCCAATGGTGACGCCGCCCTTCGCGCCGCCGCCGCGCAATTGGGCGAGCTACCGCTGTACGTCGAGGTCGGCAACACGATCAGCACGCACGACGTCTACGCCGTAGCGGAGGGCGAGCTCATCGACTTCGTGGTCATCGATAACTACCCCCTCCTGATTCCGACGGGGAGCGCCACCGACCTCAAGCACTGTACGACCGACCTCAACGTGGCCGCGCTGACGTCGGTCACGCACGCGAGTAGGGACGGCGACGTGCACGTCGCTGGTCTGCGAGGCGACCTCCTTGCTGCCGCCGACACGATCGCCTCGTACGATCCGACTGAGCAGAGCTGTCGAGTCGTCGTGACGCGGGCATGGCCGTAGCCAACGACGGAGATCGCGCATTACGACCATGGCCGTGGATCTGTCACGCCGCGGCGGAGCTCCGGTGATTCCCCGCTAGACGTCTGCCGCGCACCGGGTCGGTGCTCGCTGCTGGCGTCGTCCCGCCAGACCGACGGCCACTCCCCGAATTGGCGTGCTCGAGGTGATGATCCGCAAGCCCTGGCTGGAGGACCACGTGGCGAAGACGTGCCGGAAGTACCGCCCTAGGTGCCGCGCGTCAGGCCCCGGTGAGCCAGTCATCAGGGATAAGTCGACGACCGTCGCGCCAGTTCTCGATCACCGCCTCTTGGAACCAGTCGTCGGGGAGGTTGGCGTGATCGCAAAGTATGATCTGCAGTCGGTTGTCGAGCAGCGCTGCCACCTCGGCGAGCAGCTCGTACATCGACTGCACGGCGGCACGGTCTGCGTCGTTGCCAGGAAGTCCCGACTCTCGGGTGACATCGGACGGGTAGTAGGCCTGGGTCGGTTGGTCCAACATCAGGAACCTGGGCACCGGTCGGTCCTGCTCGACGAAGAACTTGTGCAGGGCGAGATGGGCGACGAGGTGATAACCGATCCAGTTGGCGGCGCTGCCGATCTGGTTTAGCGGTGCCGGACCAAACGGAGTGTCAGCAACGACGGTGAGGCGGCGAGGGTCGAGCCGCACACTCGTTCCGCTGTGCTCAAGGGCGAGGCGGTCGGCCCACACCGTCATGTCGCCGCCGATGGCCAGCAATCGTGAAAGGAGTTGCTCGCGCTCCTCATCCTGGTCGAGCTGACTCTCCAGATGCTCGACGGTGGCTTGGCGCAGCCGGACGCGTTCCCGGAGCCGTTTTAGGCCGGCATCGTCGGTTGTCCGCACCGTGTCCAGGTAGTGGCTGATCCTGCCCTGCAGGAACGCCTGGCGTTCGGCGAAACGCCGGTCTGCAGTTATTTGCTGCCGGGCCGCTTCGATCCCGTCGATGGCCTGTTCGATGGCTCGCATCTCGCCGCGAGCGGCCGCGGCCCGCGCCTCGACCTCCTCGAGTGCCTGGCGGCGGCGAGGCCTGGTGATGGCAAAGCTTCCGGCCTGGGCCTGGAGCTCGGCGGCCGCGGCGCGCAGCTCCTCGACGCTGGGGTCCGTCTCGGGCAGCGAGGAGCCACATACCGGGCAGTCGCCCACCGGCGTGTACGTGTTGGGGCCGAGAAGTTCGAGGCTGTGAAGCCGGGCTGTCTGCTGGGCAACGACACCCTCATAGTCCGACTCGTCAGTCTCGAGGGCCTCGAGAACCGCTCGCTCCTGGCCAACCTGGTAGAGCTGCTGGCGCAGGTCTTCGCGTCGCCGACGTAGCTGCTCACGCTGGGCGGCCTGCTCGTCGTCCAGCGCCACCTCCGACACGGGGGCGGCGGCGACGGCACGAAGCGCCTCGAGACCGGCAGCGGTTCCCGAGTCCAGCTCGGTGTCCAACAGGCCCGCGGCGCGTGCTTCGGTGAGCAGCGCTTGAAGCCGGACGTCCATCTCCTCGTCGACGGCCTCGGCGCTGCGAAGCTCGTTCTCGGCCGCCCGCAGCGAGCGTCGAGCCGCCAGCAGCTGCTGTCGGAGCACGGCACGATCGCGGGCGACGGCGCCGAGGAAGTAGGGCAACACCTCCTGCAAGGCCCGGGCGATGCCCTCCTCGCCTTGCCGGTGGAACAACAGCGACCGGTTGGCGATCTCGCTCTGCGCCTGGAGGCAGAACAGCACGGCGTGTCCGAGGTTCGCCTCGAAGCCGACCTGCAGACCCCTCTGCTCCGTGGTGTTCTCGTCGATGCCGATGGCGCGTCCGAGCTGGTCGCGGATGGTGTCGGTATCGGCGTTGACGCCCAGGGCGCTGAACTCGGGGACGTCCAGCGCTGTGCCGAACTCGAGCATCCCCCGCTGCGTGGACGCGGCGCCGGGGCTCGGTGCCGGGCGACCGATGAACGCTCGCTGGTGGGAGAGCTGCACCAACAGGCCGTACCACACCACCGTGTCGCGGATCGGTCCGACCGGCGTCGTCAACGTGTTGCGCCCCAGGCAGTACTCGACCATGTCGAGCAGAGCGCTCTTCCCTGTGCCGGACGTTCCGGTGACAATGTTGAGGCCTTCGCGGAACCGCACCTCGCGGCGATCGCCTCCCGCGTTGTAAACGGCCAAGGCGAGCAGCTTCATCTACGGGCTCACCCCCAGGAGGGCGAACGCGGTGCTGGGCTGGTCCAGGCGTGCCAGCAAACGTCCAACGAGCGACGAGGCGCGCAGCAGCTGCCCAAGTTCGCCTTTCGGAGCGGGTGCCAGGGTCATGGGGCGGATAGCGGCTTCGGCGAACACGATGCGTCGCGCCCGCAGGGCGAGGCGCAGTCCCTCGCGAGTCGGTTCGGTCATGACCGCGGCGCGTCGCGGGAAGCCGGCGATCAACGTTGGGTGCCCGGATACCCAGGACGCGAAGTGGGTCCGGGCGTTGGCGGGAAGCGCCGATCTTGTGGGGCGATGAAGGACGAGCGGAGGGATTAGAAACGCGACCGGCCACGGCATGGGGCGCGATTGGTCGGTGGTGTAGCCCGCCGCTGCGTACGCGATCGTGAGGCCAATCAGCGCGGGGTTGAGCAAGTTCGACTCGACCCGTGGCCGGAGCAGGTAGTCGCTCACGGTGCCATGTCCGCCAGCAGCTCGTCGAGCAGGTGCTCGAACTCGGGGTGCCAACCGATGAGGCGCTCATCGGCCAGTTCGTGGAGCTTGCCTCGAAAGAAGAACGCCTCGCGGTATTGCGGTCGAATGGCGACCTCAGTCGAGTCCAAGCACCGTTCGAGGATGCTTCGTCCGGCCTCGCGCTTGTCGTCGTCGCTGGCGTCGGCGGGCAGTCGGCTCACCGCCCACGCGAACACGCGGTCCCACTCGTCGCGGAGGTCGGCCTTAAACTTGGCCACTTCGGGAAGGTCGACGAGGTTGTTCTCGATCCACGCGGCGCTCTGGGTTACGGCGCGGTAGTAGTCCTGGATCGACTTCTGGAGGATGACATGCGGGGCGTAGATGAGGTCGAGCTGGCGCACGAAAACGCGGCCTGCGTAACTCGGTATGGTGCCGTGATCGAACGCCTCTCTCGGGATCGTGGTGGGAAGGTTGTCCTCGGAGAAGGCGTCACGGAGGCGATCGATGGCGGCGCGCAGGTCCAGCCCGCTGACACTTGGGATCGACCGGCGCAGCAGAGCTATGGCCTGGCGCAGCCACCAGTCCCAGACGAGCCCGACGAACACTTCCTCATGCCCACGGGGCACGACGAGATGCAGCTCCTTGCGGAGCTCCTCATCCAGATCGGCGATCCCGGGCGCCCCGTCCAGCACACGAATGCGGGCCACGAACGCCGATCGACTTAAGCCGGATAGACCGAGGAACCGCTCCCGCACCGTCTTCGTGGTGGCCGAGGTCGAGTGGGTCGCCGCATGCTCGAGCCGCTCCCGGGCTACCTCGGCGTCGTAGGTGTCGGCGCGCAGCGCGTGGGCGGCCGAGGCGGGCGTGGCGACCGACGTCGTCACCAGGGTGAGGGTGGGCCGACCCGGGTCGCTGGGCGAGCGGGCGTCCATCCACACGCCCAACGTCCGCCACAGGTCGACGGCCATGTCGCCGACACCGCCGGCACGGCTCGTGTGGTGCTTGCTCTGGACTAATTCTTGCGGGAGTGCGTCGTCGAACCAGACAACGTCGTCGAGCAGCTCGAGCGCGACCCGACAGTCCGGTTCGTCGCGGGAGCGCCGAACCAGCTCCACGAGCGGCCATTGCGTTTGATAGAGGTATCCGATGGTGGACCCGGCCGCGCTGTGTTGGCCGGTGGCCATTGGGTCGTCGTCGGTCATGACTTGTACCAGGCCGCTCCTAGGTTTGCGCCGCAAAGAGGGTAGCGACGACCCGCCGCTGCGCCGCCAGCGGTTCCGGCGTTTGGACCAGGGAGCCGTTCCCGGACGGGCCTCGTGCCGATCGTCGAGGCCGCGGATCGCTCACGCGACGGCGGCCGAGGGATGTCCGCCCTGTGCAGCGCCGAATCGGCGTTCGGCGCGTTGCCGCCCCTACATGTCCCGTCACCTGCCCGAGCTCGGAACTGCCGTACTGGCGCGTGCCGAAATAAGCCATGTGTCCAGAGGCGTGCCGCATAAGCGGCTCCTGAGCGTGTCACCTGGCGTGATGTGCGAGGGGTTCACTCAGGCATCACGGCGCGGAGTAGCTCGTTGCGCAGCCGCGCGATCTCCGGCGCCACGGCCTCGCCTCGCGCCGCCGTGGCCCGCTCGTATGCCTCGTAGACCGACAGGGCGGTCCGGCGCTCGCCGCTGGCGATCCACGCCTGTATGGACAACTCGGTGAGCTGGTCGTGTAGCGGGATGACGTGCAGGCCGACGTCTGTGGCCGCCAGCGCGCCGCGGATGTCGCCAGCCTGGAGGCGCAACGTCGTCAGCTCGGTGGCCATGGTGACGGCTTCCGCGGCGATGCTGCTGGCGAGGTAATCCTCATCAGCCCATAGCCACTGCTGGCCCTCGAACGGGACGCCGCGCAGCATCTGAAGGCCCTCGGCCAGAACGGTGGCCGCTTCCTCCGGGCCCACTCGCTTGGCGTACGCCATGCGATCGCGAAGCAGGTCGATGTCGGTGACGACGAGGGGATGCAGCTTCAGCCGTTCCTGGCGGAGGGGAATCCACTGGGCGCCGTCGGGAGGTTCGCCGGCCAGGTTCCGCAGCAGGAGGCGGGCCGCGCTAATGACATTGCGCAGTGTGCGCGGGTCGATGACGCGCCCGGACCACAGCGCCTCCATCGCTCCGGCACGCGTCGACACACTCCGGTGGGTCGCCAACCAGGCGAGCAACTCCAGCGGCTGGCCACGGTCTCCCTGCTCCGACACCCCGTCGCGGTTGACGATGTCGATCGGGCCCAGAAGGCAGATCATGACCAACCAGTCGCGCTCCTGGTAACCCGGCGCGGAGGGACGAGGGGCTGGCGGGCGCGGAGCCGAACCAGCGCTCGTCGTCGTAGGCCTGCTGGCTACGTCGACCGGCACCGGCTCGGCATCGGCCTCGGCAAGGAAGGCGGCGAGCTCGCGCAACTCCTCGCCGGCGAGGCCGACAGGGCGCACCAGCATGCCGAGCGGGTTGAGCCGCCACCACCCGACCGGCTCGGCGGCCTCGAGGGCCCAGCGTGGGGCCGCCCCTGCCTTGACCACCGCTGCACCCTGTCCCTCCCGACCGCCCACAGCGGCCAACCGTCGCTCCTGCTCCGGCGAAAGCGGGCTGCCGGCAACGATGGCGATGGCGGGCTCCCATCCTTCTTCGGGGACAACAGAGCGGAGGCGGAAGGACGAGCCCGCCTGCTCCTCGGCGACGGCGGCGGCAACGGGCCGGGCGGTAGCCTCAGCTTCGTCGAGCAGGGCGTCGAGCGTCGCACTGGCGATCAGCCGGGGCCGCGCCTGCTCGTCCAGTCCGTACGGGTCGAATCCGTAGGTGAGCACTCGACACAGCTGGGCGGCCGGGGACACCACCACCGTGGCCGTGAGGGCGCGGGCGATCTGGCGGACCGCTTCTGGGGGACCGTCGAGGCCGAGGGTCCCCAGTGCCTCCAAGTCCGCGTAGAGCTCGGCGCCGTCTTCGCACGTCCCCAGCTGAACGAGGGCCGGGCAGGGCATCGGGCGAGAGAGGTCGTCGGGGAGGGGGGCGTCGTGGGGCAGCGCCCAGATCGCCCCGCCCGCCCGGGGCTGCCACGGGCCTGCGGCGTCCTCGACGGGCTCGGCCAGGAAGAGCTCGATGTCGTTGTTCGGATGGCGAAGGATCACCTGGGGACGGGGGGCCACCACGCGATGGTGATCCTTGACGTGGCGCAGCCGGCGCAGGTTGGCGTGCCAGCCCTGATTGTCCCGAGGCGGAACCCAGCAGGCAGCGAGATGGTGAAGGGCGGCGTCCAGGCGGTCGACGGCGGGGAGGTCGGCGCTCGCCTTGACGGCCACCGTGGCCCGGCCGAGCGTGGGGTCCGGCGGGGGGAAGCGGCTGCCCACCCTCGACTGTCGCAGTCGCCGGGACCGACGTCGCCGGGCTTCGAGGAGCGCCCACGACGCCAGCGCGGTGGCGCCCGCCACGCCCGCCCCCGCCATCCATCCCGACGGACTCGTCGTCCCGTCGTCGGTACGGTCGGTGGGGGCAACAGGGCCAGGCACCTCCGGGCGCGGCGTGGCGACAGAGGGGCCCACTACGGCGGGAACGGTCGTGGGGGCAGGCGTTGCTGGCGGGGCGGTGGACGGCGCGGGGGCAGGGGCGCGATCGGGCGGAGGAACCGGGTGCGAGGCGCTGGGCGGTAGGGGCGGGGCCGAAGCTGGGCGAGGGCCGATGACCGGAGGAAGGCTGAGGCGTTCCCCGGCGTAGATGAGCCCCGGGCGACCGGAGCGCAACCGCGACCGGTTCTCGTCGACGAGCGACCGCCAGTACGGCGTCACCTCGGCGGCGGGGACGTCATCTGGCTGGCGACCACTCGCACCGGCGACGCGGTTGGCGGCGATCCCCCAGAGGTGCTCCCCGGGGCGCACCTCCCACTCAGCGGCCGGCGCCAGCTCGACCAGTGAGGCACCACCTGCTTCGGCCCCTGGATTCCCGCTCGAGCTCACCATCGCCGGAGGCGTCGCCGGTCGCCGATCGATTGCCTCCGCGGCACTCTGCCCACGTAGTCCGTCTGCGTCGGGCGTGGCGACCCTGGAGGCGACGCCGGATCCGACGCTGGCAACAGCCGGGGGTCGCGGATCGCCGACGGGATGAGCCCATGCGGCCGCTCCGCGGAAGCCGATGACGGTGGAGGCGGCGACCGTCACAACAACGGCCTTGTCGACCGCCGCCCTGATGACAGGCAGGGTCAGCCAACCGGTCCCCCGGATAAGAGCGGGGACCCGGGTGAGCCTGGCGAGGATGTACAGCACCGACGACACCAGGAGCCATCCGGTGAGCAGGAGCGCGACCCAGCGCAGTACCCCGGCGAGGGCCTCCTCAAGCGACGCGTAGTGCAGCCAGGACCATAAGTGCGCCCAATCGACCTTCCAGGCTGAGACCGAGCCGAGCTTCACGAGCGCAGCGAAGGCGGCGACCTCAGCCCCGACGATTAGGACCAGGCGCAGCGTGTCTCGCAGACCGCCACTGCGATCAGGGGACCTCCTGTCCCCTAGCCGGGGCGTTCTCGGAGTCTCCGCGATCACCACCGCTGCCAGCCCCCACCAGACGCGACTGGGAAGGCCCTCGCGGCGTTTCCTGTATGGCCCGGCTGTCAAGACCATTCTTGGCTCGCGAGCAAGAACCGGTGTCAAGACGGTCGGCGTGAGCCGGTCGACGACGGCGGTAGGGGCGCCCAGCGTTTCCTAGGTGCGCGACGAGCGCAATGTCGTCGGCGACAACAATGCTGATCGGGTGACCCCCAGTGGGA
>JALYMX010000118.1 GCA_030773495.1 Actinomycetota bacterium
CCGAGCACCAGAGCCGGCTGATGACGTTCCTGCGCACCGCGCACCAGCAAGGAGCCGACGCCGTCGCCTTGCTGGTCGACCTCGCCCGGGCACCTGCCCCGGGCGTCGTCACCGGCCTCACCCTGCGTCCCGGCTGACGACCCGCAAACCCGCGGCGACCAGGGATTCATTCACGCCAAGTCAACCAGGCGCGCCTCGGTATCCAAGTACGCTCGAGCGTGCCGAGCTCCTGGGGCACGAACTCGTGCCGCACACCCGCCCGGCGGCGCCGCTAATCGTCCGTAGCGCTGGCGGTGTCGCGCACCTTGCGGCCTGGCCTCGACGCGGGCGGACGAAGCAGCTCGCCGACCTTGCCGGATGGCGCATCTCCCTGGGGGGATCAGGGGCTCGAGTTAGAGCGAATGGCGCGAGCATTGACGGCCTCCTCGCTCTCATCGCCGGCGGCCGAGGCCAGGGAGTCCACCGGAGATCGTGCGAACGCTGCGGTGAGGGGGGGTCCCACCACATGACTCGCACCGCCGGCTCTTCGGATACGGGAACTCTTTGGACGGCTTCCTCCTCAAGCACTCCCGACATTTAATGAACTCCGGAGCCTCGCGGTCCTGTGGCTTCGCTTTATCCATCTGCCGGTCGGTCGCCCGTAGAGTGCGAAGAGCGTGGAGAACGCCTCTCTTGCTGTCGGGGTGAAGGACCGCGCCTTGTGACTGCTGGTGCCGTTCGACCGATCGTCTTGCCCGACGAGCGCTTTTCGCCTGCTGTCTCGCGATCGCTGATGCCCTCTGCACTTCCTTTCGGGCAGCTCTCCGCTCGCTTGGCGTCGGTCCACATGCACCGCACGCGGCGCCGGCAATCTTGGTTGCACCGCAACGGGTGCACTTTGACGTCATGCCGGTCGCCATCGCTCCTCTATCGGTCCCTCGCGTCTGCCCTGTAGGGCGTGAAAAGGAAAACAAACGCCCGATGTACCCGTTCGGCAGAGGCCCTGGCGACGACGCGTGACGACTTGACAGGACCCTACTTGTCGCTACCCTCAGTCCTTACCTACTGCGGCGGCTGGTAGAGGCAGGATCGGGGCTTCTACGGGTTGCCTCCGCCCTCGCCCCGCCGGAGCCACACGCCGGGCGGGCGCAACGCAGACAGGGGTGGCTTGTGGGTCTGGCAGCTCTCGGGCCACCCCTACCTGCGGGGACCGTGCTCGACCTCCCACTGCGGGCTCGAAGCGCCATCTCGGGAAGAGGGCGCGGGGCGCGAGCTTCAGTGCCGGAAGTAGCGGTCAGGGACCGGACGCCCTTCCGCTACCCGCCCGACTCGGCACGAGCAGGTGCGCTTTGTAACGGCGCGGACGATGATCGGCGACAGGCCGCGATCGCCTACGGATAGACGTTGCCCGACTCGAGCAACTTCCAGCCCTCAGCTGTCCCGCGTTGATGTGAGCCGTGCGAGGACGTGGGCACTGCACGGCCAGCGGCGACGTGCAAGGCTGCCGGCGCATTGATCCAGGCCTCGGCAATTCGGCGCGCCGTGGCGAGAAAGGGGCTCCCGTGGCCGACACGATCCGCCGTCTTCGCGTGCTCCCGGAGGGACGCCCGCGGTGGTCCTCATCCTCGCCGCGGTCGCCGTTGGCGCGCCTGCGGAGCGGGCGGAAGGCGCCGCCGGCCAGCTCAAGGTGAGCTTCCTCGCCGTCGGCCAGGCCGACGCCGCCATCGACGAGGGCCCCTGCGGGGAGCGCGGACTGGTCGACGCCGGACAGGGCAGTGCGGACGAGGTCCTCGCCGCCCTCGACGCGGCGGGGAGCCGGCGCCTGCGGTGGGTCTCGCCGTCCCACTACGACGCCGACCACCTGGGCGACGTGGTCGACGTGGCCACCGCTCCCGGCGTCACCGTGGGCGCGATTTACGACCGGGGCGGCGACCGCAACGCCAAGGACACCGCCACCTACCGCGCCTACTACGACTGGGCCACCTCGGGGGCCACCACCCGCTCAGCCGTCGACATCGGCAGGCGCTTCGCCCTGTGCAGCGGCGCCGAGACGGTGAGCTTCGAGGTCGTCTCGGCGGGCACCGACGGCACCGCGGCGGCAGGGGTGGCGGTGAGCGAGGAGAACGACCGGGGCGTGTGCCTCAAGGTCACCTACGCCGAGTTCAACCTGGCCACGTGTGGCGACGTGAACGGCACCGACGAGGGCGAGCGTGCCGACGTGGAGTCGGCGGTGGCGGCGAGCTT
>JALYMX010000119.1 GCA_030773495.1 Actinomycetota bacterium
CAGGACCAGCGTGTCGAGGTCCAGCTCGACGACGGTGGCGGCCAGCCCCTGCTCCACGCCGGCCGCCTGGACCAGCCGGGCGCGGCGAGCGGCGGGGAGCATGGGCATCGACGTGCGCACGGCGCCCTGCCACTCCTCCGACGGCGCCACCTGCACCAGGTCCGGCTCCGGGAAGTACCGGTAGTCGTAGGCCTCCTCCTTCGAGCGGCCCGACGTGGTGCGGCCCTGGGCCTCGTCCCAGTGGCGGGTCTCCTGGACCACCCGCTCGCCGGACTGCACGAGGTCCCACTGGCGGGCCGCCTCGTGGTCGACGGCCCGCACCAGGGAGCGCAGCGAGTTGAGGTTCTTGATCTCACACCGCGTGCCCAGGGCCTCGCTCCCCGCCGGCCGTACCGACACGTTGGCGTCGACCCGCAGCGACCCTTCCTCCATCTTGCCGTCGGAGGCGCCGGTGGCCACCAGGATGGCCCGCAGCTCGCGCACGTACTCCGCCGCCTGGGCCGACGAGCGCAGGTCGGGGCGGCTCACGATCTCCACCAGGGGCACGCCGGCCCGGTTGTAGTCGACCAGCGCGTAGGCGGCGTCGTGGATGCGACCCCCGCCGCCGGCGTGGGTGATCTTGCCGGTGTCCTCCTCGAGGTGGGCCCGCTCGATGCCCACGCGGGCCCCGCTCGGCAACTCGAGATGCCCGTCCACGTTGATCGGCTCGTCGTACTGGCTGATCTGGTAGTCCTTCGGCATGTCCGGATAGAAGTAGTTCTTCCGGTGGAACAGGCTGGGCCGCACCGCGCAGGCCAGCGCCTGGCCCACCCGCATGGCCAGCTCCACGGCCGCCTCGTTGAGCACGGGCAGCGACCCGGGCAGCCCCAGGCACACCGGGCACACGTTGGTGTTGGGCTCGTCGCCGAAGGCGTTGCGGCACGCGCAGAACAGCTTGGTGGCGGTGCGCAGCTCGCAGTGGACCTCGAGGCCCACCACCACCTCGTACGGCGACTCACCCACGGGCCCGCTCCACCGCCGCCGCCACCTTGAACATGGCGGGCTCGTCCAGGGCGGGCGCCAGCACCTGCAGGCCCACGGGCAGGCCGTCGCCGCCGGCGCCGAACGGCACCGTCATGGCCGGGTGGCCGGCCAGGTTGGACGGGATCGTGCACACGTCGCTCAGGTACATGGACAACGGGTCGGCCTTGGCCCCGAAGGCGAAGGCGGTCGACGGCGTGGTGGGCGCGACGAGGACGTCGAAGTCCGCGTAGGCCGCCTCGAACTCGCGGATGAGCAGCGTGCGCACCCGCTGGGCCTGTCCGTAGTACGCGTCGTAGTAGCCGGCCGACAGGGCGTAGGTGCCCAGCATGATGCGGCGCTTCACCTCGGCGCCGAACCCCGCCGCCCGCGTGGCGGCGTTCATGGCGGCCACGTCGGCCCCCGGCACCCGCAACCCGTACCGGACGCCGTCGTAGCGGGCCAGGTTGCTCGACGCCTCGGCCGGCGCGATGAGGTAGTAGGCGGCCAGGGCGTGGGCGGCGGACGGCACGGAGGCGTCGTCGACCTTGGCGCCGGCGTCGGCCAGGGCGTCGGCCGCCGCCCGCACCCTCGCCGCCACGTCGGGATCGACCACGTCGGTGAGCTCGCGCACCACGCCCACCCGCAGGCCCTCCACGCCCTCGTCGAGGCGGGCCAGCAGGGACGGCGGGGCCTCGGGAACCGACGTGGAGTCGCGGGGGTCGTGGCCGGCGATCACCTCGAGCAGGAGGGCGGCGTCGCCGACGGTGGCGCCGAACGGGCCGATCTGGTCGAGCGACGAGGCGAAGGCCACCAGGCCGTACCGGCTCACCAGGCCGTACGTCGGCTTCACCCCGACCACCCCGCAGAAGGCGGCCGGCTGGCGCACCGAGCCGCCCGTGTCGGAGCCGAGGGCCAGCGGGGCGAACCCGGCGGCCACCGCCGCCGCGCTGCCGCCGCTCGATCCTCCGGGCACGCGGGTGAGGTCGTGGGGGTTGCGGGTGGGCCCGAAGGCCGAGTTCTCGGTGGACGAGCCCATGGCGAACTCGTCGAGGTTGGTCTTGCCGATCACCACGGCGCCGGCCGCCGCCACCCGCTCGACCACGGTGGCGTCGTAGGGCGGCCGCCAGCCCTCGAGGATGCGGCTGCCGCACGTCGTGGCCACGCCGCGCGTGCACAGGTTGTCCTTCAGGGCCAGCGGCACCCCGGCGAGAGGGCCGACCTCCTCACCCCGGGCCAGGCGCTGGTCGACTCCGTCGGCGGCGGCGCGGGCCTCGTCGGCCAGGAGGGTGGTGAAGGCGTGGACGTCGCCCTCTCCGACGCCCACCCGCGCCAGGCACTCCTCCAGCACCTGGCGGGCCGACCGCTGGCCGGCCCGGACCGCCTCGGCGATCTCCACTGCGGTCGGCACCGGCGCCGGCGTGGTGGCGGTCACGGCGCCTCGCCCAGGATGGGCGGCACGCGGAACCGGCCGTCCTCGGCCTCGGGGGCCATGGCCAGCACCTCGGCACGGTCGAGGCTCGGGCGGGGGGCGTCGGGACGCAGCACGGTGTGCAGGGGCAAGGGGTGGGCGGTGGGAGGCACGCCGGCGGTGTCGAGGGCGGCCACGCCGGCGGCATGGTCGAGCACGGCGCCCAGCTGCTCGGCGAAGCGCTCGACCTCGTCCTCGCTCAGGTCCAGGCGGGCCAGGCGGGCCACGTGGGCCACGTCGTCACGGGTGATGCGGTCGGACACGGGGTGAGCCTAGGTCGGGCGCCGGCGCCGTCACGGCGGTGGCGAAGGCCACCGCCCGGGCCTCGATCTCCTCGGCGTCGAAGTCCAGCGTGGCCACGTGGTAGCTGTGCTCCAGGCGCACCCGCTCGACGGGGCCGGCCACCCGGGCAGCCAGGAAGTCGCTGGAGCTGGGCGGCACCACGTGGTCCTTCACGCTGGTGAGCAGGAGCACCGGGCAGCGGATGTCCCCGAGCCCCCGCGCCAACTCGGGGAGCGCCTCCAGCAACGTGAGCAGGGGCGGGACGGGGAGCCCGGGGTAGGCGCTGTCCGCCACGCCCGGGCGGGCCACGTCGGAGCCCAGGGCGGGCAGCACGGTGACGCCGGCGGCCAGCGTCTGGCGCAGCAGCTCGAGGAACGAGGGGGCCACCGGCTCCACCATGGGGTTGACGCACACGATGCCCGCCACCTCCGGGTGCCGCGCCGCCAGCCAGCAGGCCAGCGTGCCGCCCATGGACAGCCCGACCACCACCACCCGCCGGCAACGGGCGGCGAGGTCGAGGTACGCGGCCTCGACGGCGGCCGACCAGTCCGGCCACCCGGTGCCGGCCATGTCGTCGACGCTGGTGCCGTGCCCGGGGAGCAGGGGGGACTCGACGACGAACCCGGCGCCGCCGAGGGCGGCGGCCACGCCGGCCATCGACGAGGGGGTGCCGGTGATGCCGTGGAGGACGAGCGCTCCGTGCCGGCCGCCGCCGGCCTCCGACCCGTCCACGGCCCGAGAGGGTAGCGCCGGGCGCCGGCGCCACCCACGGCTATCGTGCCCCGACGCCAACCCGATGGGAGGACGCACGAGGTGCCCGAGAGCTATCCCTTCCTGAGCGACGAGTGGATGGTCGAGGCCAGGAAGATCCGCGAGGAGTTCCGCGGGCGCGTGCCGGCCGCCGGCGAGCAGGCGGTGCGGATGAACCAGGTCATCACCGAGGTGCCCTTCGGTGGAGGCACGCTGGAGGCCCACCTCGACACGTCCTCGGGCGAGATGGAGCTCGACACCGGTCACCTCGAGGATGCCGAGGTCACGATCACCCTGGACTACGAGACGGCCAAGGCGGTGTTCGTCGACCCCCAGTCGGCCATCCAGCACTTCATGGCCGGGAAGATCAAGGTGCAGGGCGACATGACCAAGCTGCTCGGGATGGTGCAGGCGCCACCCGACCCGGTGACCGCCGAGGTCCAGCAGCGCATCGCCGGGATCACGCAGTAGCGCAGACGGGCAAGGGCCCACGGGGGCGGCGGCACCGGCAGCGGCTGGGGAAACGCTGCCTCGCGAACACCGGCCCCGTGGGCCTCGCTGCTCATATCTTCGGACGCCGGCGCCGCGGCGTCGAGGACCAATTCGCGAGCCACCCGATCGGGCGGTGGGCGACTAGTCAGCGCACGTAGTCAGCGCACGAAGAGGAACACGCCCGAGCCGCGCTGCACCCGGGTGCCGGGCTGCGGGTCGGTGAGGAACACCCGCTGTCCCTTCGGCTTGCCGCCGACGCCGCTCACCTGCAGGCCCGCCGCCTCGATGGCCGCCGTGGCCTCGCCCACCGACTTGCCCACGACGTCGGGCACGGCCACCGTGTCGGGGCCCTTGGAGACCACGACGGTGACCGTGGAGTCGCGCTCCACCGGCTTGCCGGCACCCGGCCGGGTCGAGATCACCCTGCCCCTGGGTACGTCGTTGCTGAACGCCTCGGCCCGGGCCGCCTTGAGCCCCTGCGCGGCCAGGAGCTGCGCGGCCTCCTCGTACGTCGTGCCCGCCACGTCGGGGATCTCTCGGGGCCGAGGGCCGCCCGACACCGTGACCGTCACCGCCACGCCCTTGGGGAGGGGGTCGGTGCCGCTTGGCGCCCACGAGAGCACGATGCCCTTGGGCACGTCCTCGCTGGGCTGGGCGACCACGTTGGGGACGAACCCGTGGTCGCGCAGCCGCTGCTCGGCCGCCGCCTGGTCGAGCCCGGTGAGGTCGGGGACGGGGCGGGGCTCGGGGCCCTCCGACACCACCACGGCCACCGACGATCCTTCACGCAGCGTGCCCACCGAGGGGTCCTGCTCCACGATCGCGCCCTTCGGTACCTCCTCGTCGAAGCCCCGCTTGGCCACCTTCACCGTGAAGCCCTCGTCGGCCACCTCGGCGCGCGCCTGGGCGAGCGTCATGCCCCGGAGCGACGGGACGGTGTAGCGGGGGGCGTTGGCCCCGGCCAGGGCCAGGGCGCCGGCGGCGGCCATCACGGCCACGACCACGGCGACCAGCGCCCACGGCCACCGCCGGCGG
>JALYMX010000120.1 GCA_030773495.1 Actinomycetota bacterium
GGCCGGCGGCGCCCTTGGCGCGGGCCTCCTCCGGGTGCTCCACAACGTGGCGGAGCAGGCGGGCCAGCACGCCGGCGTCGGGCTCGGCCCACCAGTGCCCGGCGCTCGAGGGGGGAAGGCCGGCGCCGGCGATGGGAACGACGTCGGCGGGGACCAGGTAGGCGTTCTCCTCGTCGCAGAAGTCGAGGCAGGCGCCGTGGGCGGTGACCACGACGGGCAGCCCGCTCGCCATCGCCTCCGCCACCGGCAGGCCGAACCCCTCGCCTCGGTAGGGATGCACGAGCACGTGGCACGACCGGTAGAGGGCGGCGACCTCCTCGGGCGACAGGTCGTCGGTGATCAGCTCGACCTCCGGCGCGGCAGGGTCGTCGGCCAGCGCCCGGACGGCGTCGTCCTGGGCCGACGGGCGGTAGAACGACGACGACCCGGTGCTCTTCACCACCAGGCAGACGTCGTCATCGGCGCTGAAGGCGTCGCCGTAGGCGCGCAGGAGGACGTCGATCCCCTTGCGGGGGATCGTGCCGCCGAGGAACAGCAACCTCGTGCCCTTGGAGGTGCGAAGGGGGTAGGGCGGCCCGTCGGGCGTGAAGCGCCGGGCGTCCACGCCGAGAGGCACCACCCGGACGATCTCCTCGGGCACCCCGGAGGCCACGTAGCAGTGGCGCACGTGGTTCGTGTAGCACCACACCTCGTCGACCTCGTGGTGCAATGCCGGGAGCCATTCGTCGGGCAGCCCGCCGAACTCCCAGGGCTGGACCACCACCCACGCGCCGTGGTCCGGCGGGCGCCAGTCGGGAGGCCACTGGTGGCGCACCTCGATCTGGGCGGGTGCGCCGAGGACGTCGCCCGTGCAGCCCTGGAGGGGGCCGAGTCGGGGATCGGCGGCGGTGCCCGGCCCGTTCGGCTCGGTGCTCACCACCTCGAGCGCCACCCGTGCCGACCCGGCCAGCCGGAGCCCCAGCTCGCGGTTGACGTGGGCCAGGCTGTGGCGGGCGTAGTGGTCCCCCACCCAGCGGACGCGTACCCGGCCGGCGACGGGGCGGACGTGGCGGCGCAGCCCGGCCTCCATCTCGTCCAACCGGGCGCGGACGACGGCGCCCGCCGCCTCCCACGTCCAGCGCCGCTCCACGTCCTGGCGGGCACGCCACCCGAGGGCCCCCCGCCGGCCGCGGTCGCCCGCCAGCTGGCGCAGCAGCTCGGTGAGGTGGGCGACCGACGGCCGGGCCCAGCGCTGGCGCTGGTACAGGACGAGCTCGGCCCGCCCGTCGACCGGCTCCAGGGCGTCGACGTCCACGAGGAGGCTGTTGTCGTCGTCCATGAACTCGAGGTTCCCGCTCCACCGGGTGGCGATCACGGGGAGCCCACAGGCCATGGCCTCCAGGAAGGGACGGCCCCAGCCCTCGCCGCGACTCGGCCCGACGTAGGCGTCGGCGGTGGCGTAGAGGCGCGGCATGTCGGCCAGGGGAACCGGGTCGGGCAGCACCACGATGGGCGCCGCCCGCCGCCGGGACGAGCCGACGGAACGCAGGAAGGTGTTGATGGCGCGCTCGACGTCGTTGCGGGGGGCGCCGGCGCCGGGGACGGTGATCGGGTAGGTCCGCAGCAGCAGGGTGACGTCGTCGCCGGCGCCGAAGGCCCGCGCCCACGCCTCGAGCAGCACGTCCCACCCCTTCCGGAAGCTCCACTCGAACACCGAGAGGAACACCGTGCCGTTGAGGCCCTCGACGGCCAGCGGCTCGAGCCCCGGCCGGTAGGTGTCGGCGTCGACCCCTCCGGGCACCACGTGGATGGGGCGGGTGACGCCGGCGGCGCGGAACGTCGCCACGTTGAACGCCGACGGGACCCACACCTCGTCCATGCGCTGGAGCTCGCGGACCCACGACGCCGGGAGGCCGTCGGTCTCGAACATGGTGCGGGCAACGTGGCGGAGGGCGCCGGGGACGTGGGGGAGGACGTGGCCGGGCACGTGCAGGACGTGCACGGGGTGCGGCGCGCCCGGCTCGGCGAACGCGGCCTCGAGCTCTCGGCGAACCTGTTGGGGCAGGGTCTCGACCAGCGAGGGCACGGGCCGGCCGAGAGGCACCGCCTTCACCGGCCTTCCGGCGCGCCGGAGACCGCCGACGAAGGCCCGTGCCTCGTCGGCGTACCCGCTGTAGTCGAGGAGCGGGGCGTGCCAGGTGACGCCGAGGGCGGCGTCGGCGCCCAGGGCGAGGCGCAGGCGTTCCGTCACGGCCTGGTGCCAACCCCCCGCACAGCGGCGGCCGTCATGTTGGGCTGGCGGTCGAGGTCGTGAACCGTGAACCCGGCCCGGGCGAGGGTGTCCACGAACGTGGCCGGCGTGAAGCCGTGGTGGTGGGCGTCGTAGGCGCCGTCGGGCCCCCACCGGTGCCCGCCGTACACGTTCTCGATGACCTGCTCGACGTTGTGGCCCTGGGCGAGCAGGGCGCCGAGCACCTCGAGGTTGGGCACCCGGCAGGTGAGGATGCCCCCGGGTGCGAGCACGCGGTGCCACTCGGCCAGCAGCGAGGAGGTGCGGAAGGAAGGGACGTGCTCGAGGATGTCGAGAGCGAGCACCTCGGCGACGCTGCCGTCCGCGAACGGCAGGGCGTGCGCGCTCGCCACCACGTCCGCCACGTCCCGGCGCAGGTCGACCGAGAGGAACCCCGGCCGGCGGTCGTCACCGGCGCCGACGTTGAGGCGGACCAGGCCGTCGGTGCCGCCGGGGTCGGCGGACGGGGCGAAGAGGGCGGCGGCGTTGGCCAGGGCGTCGGGGTGGTCGGGGTCGAGCTCGAGGGCGCGGGCGAGCATGTCGGCGGCGTGGTCGGGGCGACCGCAGGCGTGGAGCACGGCGGCGGTGTCGGCGAGGAGGCCGGCGTCGTCACCGACGTCGCGGAGCAGCTGCAGCAGCAGGGGCAGGACGCTCACCGGCGGGGCGCCGGCGTCGACCAGCAGCTCGGCGTGGTGACGACCCTCCGCGATGCGCCGACCGCGCTCGTCGCACCCCTCGCCGGGGCGCGCCGTCGTCGCCTGCACGTCGGTCATCGCTTGCCTTGGACGTTCGACGGGGCGGCGGCCACGGGCTGGCGCGACAGCCGGGTCCGATGGTCGGACGCGGTGGCGACGGCGTGGCAGTAGGCCGCCCGACGCCGGGCGGCGACGCCCTGCGCGGGAGGCGGCGCCTCGGCCTCGAGGCCGGCGACGAGTGCCTCACGCAGCAGCGACAGCGCTTGGGCCCGCATGTGCGAGACCCGCGACTCGGTGACACCGAGCTCGGCGGCCAGCTCCTGCATGGGGCGCTGCTCGAGGAAGTAGCCGACCACGACGGCCCGCAAGCGGTCGGGCAGCAGGCGGATGGCGTCGCGGAGGTAGCCGTGGCGCTCCAGCTCGAGGACGAGCTCCTCCGGCGTGGCGCCGCCGCACGGAGGGAGGTTGCCGCCCTGGTCGGGCGAGATGAAGGCGTCGTAGTTGAGCACCGTCGCCCGGTGGACGTCGGCGTGGAGACGCGCCACGTCGTCCTCGCTCATGCCCACGGCGGCGGCCACGTCGGCAACCGAGGCCGTGCCGCCACGCCCGGCGAGGCGCTCGGCCGCCTCTTCCACCCGGCGACCCTGGGCACGGACGGAACGGGGGGCCCAGTCCATGCGCCGCAACTCGTCGGTGATGGCCCCTCGCATGCGCATGGACGCGTAGGCCTCGAAGGGAACACCCCGGGATGGATCGTACGAACGGGCGGCGGCCACAAGGGCCGTCAGCGCCACCGAAACGAGGTCTTCGGCGTCGACGTGGCGGGGGAGCCGCGAGCGGACGGAGGCGACGACGTGGTGGACGAGCGGAAGGTTGACGCGGACGAGGGCGTCGTCCTCGTCGTTGGCCCGGCGGGCGGAGGTGGCGCTCAGCATCGCCACGCTCTCGGGACTTCGCGGCCCGAGGTTTATCGCTGCCCACGCAACCGCCTCGGAAATGACGCCGAAGGGCCAGCGTGTCCATGGTCAACGAGTAGCGGGGCGTAGATCGCGCAGGTGGGTGGACCGCCGTCCGATAGGAGGGCCGATGGAACCGGATGGCGCCCGATGCCTGAACGACCTCTCGACGATCCTGTGGCGGGAGCGCCAGCTCCTCGAGCTCCTTCTGTTCAAGCTCGAGGAGGAGCAGCTGCTCCTCGCCACCGGGCGGGTGCGGTGGCTCGCGCAGGCGGCGCGCGAGGTCGAGAGCGTGCTGGACGCCATCAGGATGGCCGAGGTCGGCCGAGCGGCCGAGGTCGACGCCGTCGCCGCCGAGCTGGGGCTGGCACCCGGGGCCAGCCTCCACGAGCTCGTGGCCGCAGCCCCCGCCCCGTGGTCGGCGATCCTCGCCGACCACCGGCGCGCCTTCGTCGGGGTCACCGAGGAGATCATGGGCGTCGCCCAGTCGAACCGGGAGCTGTTGGCGAAGGGCCAGTCCGCGGTGCGCGATGCGCTGCGCTGGGTCGAGGGCGCCGCCGTCGACGACTACGGTCGGGGCGGTTCGCGATCCCGGCGGTCTCGGGCGTTGCTCGTCGACGAGGCGCTCTGAGCGTGTCCGACTTCTTCGGCCTCCGCGTTGCCCTGTCGTCGCTCTACGCCCAGCGCCGGGCCCTCGAGGTCACCGGCCACAACGTGGCCAACGCCAACACCGAGGGCTACTCGCGCCAGCGGGTGATCATGGAGGCGGCCGGCGCCCACGTCACGCCGGCCATGCACGCACGCTGGCCGGGTGCCGGAGCGGGGGTGGGGGTCACCGGCGTCCAGCGCCTGTACGACCAGTTCCTGGCCCGCCGGTCGATGCAGGAGCACGCGACGGACGGCGCTCTTCGTCAGGCCCAGCGCGTCCTCACCCGCGTCGAGCTGGTCTTCGCCGAGCCGGGGGACACCGGCCTGCAAGCCCAGCTGGGCGACTTCTGGGCCGGCTGGGACGACGTGGCCAACGTGCCCGACGACCTGGCCGCGCGCGCCCAGCTCCTGGAGCGGGCGGGCGCGGTGGCCGCCGCGTTCAACCGGGTGCGCGGCCAGCTCGGCGACCTCGGGCAGGCGTCGGTGGAGCAGCTGGGAACCGTGGTCGACGAGGTGAACGCGAGTGCGGCGCGGGTCGCCGAGCTCAACACCGCCATCGAGCGGGCCCGCCGGGCCCGCCTCTCGCCCAACGACCTGATGGACCAGCGAGACCTGCTCACGGTCCGCCTGGCCGAGGCCGTCGGGGCGACGGTACGACCGGGCGAGGGGGGCACGGTGGACGTCTACGTCGGCGGCACCGCCCTCGTGCGAGGCGGCCGCGCCGAGCAGCTCCGGGTGCAGGTGCCGGCCGGCACCGCCCAGGGGAGCGGCTCCCCGGTGCAGGTCCTGTGGGCGAAGGACGGCTACCCCGCGGCGGTGTCCGCCGGCAACGTGGGCGGCCTGCTCGACGCCGTGAACCGGGCGCTGCCGGCGTACGGCAACGGCATCGACCTCGTCGCCGCGCAGCTCGCTCAGGTGGTCAACCTCCGCCACACCGCCGGCTTCGACCTGACCGGCGCGCCCGGGGCGCCCCTGTTCTCGTGGGACCCGGCCACCGGCATGCGACTCGAGATCGCCTCCCCCGAGAAGCTGGCAGCGGCGGCCGAGGGCCCGGCGCCGGCACCCAGCCTCGACGGCCACAACGCCGCCGCGCTGGGCGCCCTGTCCGAGCTCGACGGCGGGCCCGACGACGCGTATCGCTCGTTCATCGTGGGCCTCGGAGTCGACGCCCAGACGGCGAACCGGCGCGTCGCCATCCAGGAGAGCATCACCGCCCAGGTCGACGCCGCCGCGCTGGCCGAGTCCGGGGTCAACCTGGACGAGGAGATGACCAACATGGTCGCCTACCAGCATGCCTACGAGGCCGCGGCGCGCTTCATGACCTCGGTCGACCAGATGCTCGACAAGCTCATCAACGGCACCGGCCTGGTCGGTCGCTGACAGGGGAGAACCATGTCGTCCGCTTCCCGCATCACCCACCGCACCCTCCAGCAGTCCACCCTCCGCGGCCTCAACGGCAACCTCAGCCGGATGCAGACGCTGCAGGAGAAGCTCTCGTCGGGACGAGAGGTGAGCCGCCCCTCTGACTCGCCGGTGGCCACCGTGTCCGCCATGCGGCTGCGGTCGGGGTTGCGACGCGCCGAGCAGCACAGCCGGAACGCGCAGGACGGCCTGAACTGGCTCGGCACGGCGGACGCCACGCTCACGTCGATGCTCCAGGTCACGGCGCGGGCGCGTGAGCTCGTGCTGCGGGCGGCCAACGCCAGCATGGGCGCCGAGGAGCGCCAGGCGGTGGCCGCCGAGATCGACGCGCTGCGGGAGAACGCTTTCGCTCTGGCCAACACCCGCTACTTGGACCGGCCGATCTTCGCCGGGACGGCCTCCGCCCCGGGCGCCTACGACGCCTCGGGCGCCTTCCTCGGCGTGGCCGGCGACGAGACGGCGCCCGGAGCGCAGGGCAAGGTCGAGCGGACGGTGGCGGCCGGCGTCTCGGTCCGGGTGAACGTGACGGGCCCGGAGGTGTTCGGCGCCGCCGGCGACGACCTGTTCTCGGACCTCGCCCGGGTGGCTGCCCACCTGCGCAGCGACGACCGGGCGCTCCTGCAAGCCGACATCGGCGCGCTCGACACCCGCAGCCGACAGATCCAGAATCAACTCGCCAAGCTGGGGGCGAGGTACCACGAGGTGGAGGTCATGCGAGACCGTGTCGAAGCGGAGGCGGTAACCATGCGCAGCGGGCTCTCCGACGTCGAGAACATCGACCTGCCCAAGACGATCGTTGACCTGCAGCTGCAGCAGGTCGCCTACCAGGCGGCCCTCTCGGCGACCGCTCGCGTCATCCAGCCCTCGCTGCTGGACTTCCTTCGCTGATGCCCACCGCGCCGCTCCCGGAGGTCGCCGACGTCCCCGAGCTCGCCTTCGCCGACGGCCTGCCCGGCTTTCCGGGCCCTCGGCGCTTCACGCTCGAGCGCTGGGGAGGCGACAACAGCCCGTTCTCGATTCTACAGTGCCTCGAGGACCCGTCGCTCCGCTTCGTCGTTGTCCCTCCCGGCGCCTTCTTCCCGGACTACGAACCCGTCCTCAGCGACGAGGACACCGCTCGCCTCCAAGTCCACCGGGCGGAGGACGCCATCGTCTTGGTGATCGTGACCCTCGGCGAGCGAGCCGACGACGCCACGGCCAACCTCCTCGGCCCCGTCGTCGTCAACCGGCACACGCTGGCCGCCGCCCAGATCGTGCTCACCGGGCAGGACCTCCCCACCCGCCGCCGGCTCTCGGCTGCGTAGGGTGTCGCAGTGCTCGTCCTCACACGCCATGCGAAGCAGAGCATCGTCATCGGGACCGACATCGTCGTCACCATCCTCGAGATCCGCGGCGACCAGGTGCGGCTGGGGATCAGCGCTCCCCGCTCGGTGAGCGTCCACCGGGAAGAGGTCTTCGCCGAGCTGGAGGCCGCCAACAAGGCGGCGGCATCGCCCAGCGAGGCTGCGCTCGCGCAACTCGACGCCCTCTGCCCACCCGGCGCCTGACGCGCTCGCTCCTCGCTCGTCGCCGCCACGTCACCCCCGTTCGACCACCGTTCGACCACCATTGGAGACGGCTCCGTGACCGCCACGCACTACGACGCGCTGGGCGTCGCCCCGTCGGCCTCGCTCGAAGAGATTCGCTTCGCCTACCGGCGCTTGGCCCGGATCGTGCACCCCGACCGCCACCACGGCCGTGTCCTTGGCGAGACCGCGGCGTTGCGGGCGGCGATGGCGGAGATCAACGAGGCATGGGCGGTCCTCTCCGACCCCGGTCGGCGCCAGGCGTACGACGAGAGCCTCGGCCTCACGGAGGGGGACACGGCGGCCGCCCACCGGCTCGCGGCGAAGCCGGCGGGCCGAACGCTGGGGACGGCGAGGGCGACGCGGGCGTGGGCATCGGCCGCCACCCTCACGGCGCCGCCGACGCGGCGGTTGCTGGCCCTGCTCGGGGCCGCCGCTCTGGCCGCCGGCGCCTGGCAGCTTCGTACCGTCGTGTCGCCGGCGACCGCTCCCGTCGGCCAGAGGAGCGGCCCAGGGG
>JALYMX010000121.1 GCA_030773495.1 Actinomycetota bacterium
TCGGCCGCGATGGTCGGCCGGGGGTCCCCACTGCGGATGTCGGTGATCACCACCTCTGCGGGTTCGGTCGCCGACGGGTTCCGCAACGTGTGGATGTGGGGCCGGTTCGTCCGTCCGGGGTCGTAGAAGCCGGTCCCCGCCGGGTAGCTGGTGACGCTGCAGTCCGTCTCGTACACCTCCACCGTCCCGCTCCTGACCGACACGATGTGGGCCCCGGGGTGGTAGTGCCACGGCGTGTGCCCGAGGGGGTCGACCGTGATGTGCGCCACGATCACCCGGGACCCAGGCTTCTCGTTGATCCGGATGCGATCGTCGACCCGCACGTTCGACTCCTCCACCCGCCTGATCCCGTGCGTGCCCGTTCCGGTGGCCTGCGCCAACCCTGCCCAGACGGCGACACTGGCCACCGCCACCGCCACGCCGGCGGCGAGCCTGTGGACGTTCTTTCCCTGCATCATGGCTCCTCCCTTTCATTTGTCGTTGAGCTGCTCCTGTGCTTCCTGCACGGCGTCGCCGTGGCCACCGCCGCGCCCTCTGCCCGGGTCACCGGGCCCCCGCCACGACGAGCAGCTCGCACGGGCCGACGAAGCCGGACGGGGTCTCGAACTGCCGCAGGCCGTCCGCCACCTCGGCCCACACGTCCTCCCGCTCCTGGTCGGCGACGCCGGCGAGCATCTGGTGCAGCGCTCCGAACGACTCCCGCTCGAAGCGCAGGCACTCCTCGGCCGAGGCCAGCACCAACGGGGCGTCGACCGCCTCCACCACCACATCGTGGAAGCCGGCGGCCACCATGACCTCCTCCACCACGCCCGGCCCGCCCAGGCTGAACGGCCCCGGCAGCCCCGGCCCGGGGGCGGGCAGGCCGGCGCGGCGGCGGATGACCGACACCGGCACCGAGAAGAACCCGTTGCGGTCCGGGGTCGAGTACACGACCGCCGACAACCGCCCGCCGGGCCGGAGGGCGGTCGCCATGCCGCGCAGCGCGCCGACCTGGTCGGGCAGGTAGATCAGCCCCAGCCGGGAGATCACCGCGTCGAACCGCCCGGCGGGGAGGTCGCCCAGGTCCTCGGCGTCGGCCTCGACCGTCTCGACGTTGGTGAGGCCCTCCTCGGCCGCCTGCTTGGCGGCGTAGGTCAGGATCGTGGGCGAGATGTCGGTGGCGACCACCCGTCCGCCGGCGCCCACCCGGTGGGCGGCCGCCAGCGTCTGGCCGCCGGCGCCGGCGGCAACGTCGAGCACCCGGGCGCCTTCGGTCACTCCGGCGGCGTCGAGCATCAGCTCGGTGGCCTCGCTGAGCCAGGTCTCGAGGATGGGACCCCAGCGGTGCCACGCCTCGGCGGCGTCCTCCCACTGCCGGCGGGTGGTGGTCTTGTACTGCAGGGGGTCGAAGCTCACGAGGTCCTCCCGGGTCGTCGATCGGGAACCAGGGTGAGCCGCCCGGGTCAAGGCGGACGTGGGCCGGGCGTCAAGGACCGCTCAAGGACGGCTCAATTCGGGGCGGCGGCCCTCGACGGCGCCTCCCCGGGCGAGTTGACTCTCCGCGGATGGTCGTGATCGAGGTTCGGGTGCTCGGGCCGCTGGCTGTCGTCGTCGACGGCAGCGCCCTCGACCTTGGCTCCCGCAAGCAGCGGGCCCTGCTCGCTCTGCTCGCCCTCCGGGCCGGCCAGGCCCTCTCCGTCGACCGCCTCGTCGACGACCTGTGGGGGGAACGCCCGCCAGCCACCGCCCGCCACGCCCTGCAGGTCCACGTGTCGAACCTGCGCAAGGTGCTCGGCTCGGCGACCGTCGTCACCGAGCGTCCCGGCTACGTCCTGCGCCTCCCACCGGACTGCTGCGACGCCACCCGGTTCGAGGGCCTCACCCGGGCCGGCCGGCGGGCCCTCCACGACGGCCGGGCGGGGGAGGCGTCGGCCACGCTCTCGCAGGCGCTGGCCCTATGGCGGGGGCCCGCCCTCGCCGACCTGCTCCTCGAACCGTTCGCCTCCCAAGAGGCGGTCCGCCTCGAGGAGCTGCGGTTGGCCGCCATCGAGGACCACCTCACCGCCGACATCGAGCTCGGCCGCCACGCCGAGGTAGCGAGCGAGCTGGAGGCCCTCGTCGCCCAGCACCCGCTGCGGGAGCGGCTCTGGGGGCTGCTGATGCTCGCCGCCTACCGATCGGGCCGGCAGGTGGAGGCTCTGCGCGCCTACAAGACCCTCCGGGACCGCCTGCGGGAGGACCTCGGCCTCGACCCCAGTCCCGAGCTCCAGCAGCTGGAGGCGGCCATCCTGCGCCAGGAGCCGGGCCTGTCCGCGCCCGGGCGTGACGAGGGGCAGGGGCGGCCAAGCGCACCGGCGCCGGCTCCGGCGCCAGCCGACCCGGCCGGGTCCGAGCCCGGCCCGCCGGGAGTGGCACGGGAGTCCCGGCGGGCAGCCACCGTCGTCGCCGCCGGCCTGGTCGGCTTCGACCGGATGGCGCGGGCCCTCGATCCCGAGGACCTGCGCACCCTGCTCGACCGCTGCATGGCCAGGCTGGCGACGGCGGTGGCCCGCTACGGCGGCTCGGTGGACAGCGTGGTCGGCGGCGAGCTCGTGGCCGTGTTCGGGGCGCCCGTCGCCCACGAGGACGACCCCGAGCGGGCCGTCCGGGCCGCCCTCGACTTCCGCCGCGCCGTCCGCGACCACCCCGACGAGTTCGCCGGCCTCGAGGTACGCGCCGGGGTCGCCACCGGCGAGGTGCTCTTCGCCGCCGCCGGCCCCCCCACGCGGCGCCAGTTCACGGTGATGGGTGAGGTGGTGAACGAGGCCCGCCGGCTGCAGGCCCAGGCGGAGGCCGACGCCGTCGCCGTCAGCCAGGCCACCTACGCCGCTACCCGTGCGGTGGTGGAGTACCGGGACGTCGGCGCCGGCACCCACGCGGCGGTGGGCGTCGTCCCGGTGCGCCAGGCCCGTCCGCTCGGGGCGGCTCCGTTCGTCGGGCGCGACGCCGAGCTCGACCTTTTGCTGCGTATCTGGCGCCGGAGTGTGGCCGAGCGCCGGCCGCACCTGGTGTCCGTCCTCGGCGAGCCCGGGGTGGGGAAGTCCCGGCAGCTGGCCGAGTTCCAGCGCCTCGTCGCCGGCGCCTGCCGGGTGGTAGGCGGCCGCTGCATCGCCTATGGCGAGGCGCTGACCTACGCCCCGCTGGCCGAGGCGGTCCGCCAGGCGGCCGGCGCCACCGCCGAGGACCCACCGGCCGTGGCCCGTTGCAAGCTCGGCGAGCTGGTGCAGGGCGTCGCCACCCTCGGGCCCGACGCCGCCGAGATGGCTCGCCACGTGGCGCTGCTGGTCGGACTCGACGACGAAGGGGACCGCGCCGGTGGGCTCGTCGACGAGCGCACGCTGCACAGCTCGGCTCGTCGCTTCCTGGAGGCGCTGGCCCGGGATCGACCGCTGTGCCTCGTGGTGGAGGACGTGCACTGGGCCGACGACGCCCTGCTCGACCTGCTGCAGGCCATCGCCCGCCGGACGAGGGGCGTCCCCCTCGTGATCGTCACCCTGGCCCGGCCCGAGCTCATCGACCGGCGCCGTGACTGGGGTGGTGGGCTGGCCGCCTTCACGTCGATCCCGCTCGAGCCACTCGACGCGGCGAGCACCCGGGTGCTCGTCGCCGAGCTCGGCAAGGCCCACGGGCTGCCCGACGCGGTGCTGGCCGACATCGCTGCCAAGTCGGGGGGCAACCCCCTGTTCGCCGAGGAGCTGGTCGCCACCGTCGCCGAGGGCGACGCGTCAACGGGGGTGCCGGCCAGCCTGACCTCGCTCCTGCTCGCCCGCCTCGACGCTTTGCCCCCCGAGCAGCAGTCGGCGCTGCGGCTGGCCAGCGTCGTCGGGATGACGTTCTCGAGCGGCGCCGTCGAGGCCCTCGAGGCCGCCCTGCCCGCCACCCCCGACGGGGCGGCAACCCTGGCCGACACCCTGGCCGACCTCGAACACCGCGACCTGCTGCGGGCCGAGCCGAGCACGGCGCTGCCCGGGGAGGCGGCGTATTCGTTCAAGCACGTGCTCATCCGCGACGCCGCCTATGCCTCCCTGCCCCGCCAGCACCGCAGGGAGCTCCACCGGGCGGCGGCCTACTGGCTCAGCCGGGTGGCGGGCGAGCGGATGGGCGAGTTCTCCGATCAGCTCGCCCATCACGCCCTGGCCGCGGGGCAGCCGGAACGGGCCCTCGAGCACCTCAC
>JALYMX010000122.1 GCA_030773495.1 Actinomycetota bacterium
CGCCAAGGCTGCCGCCGACCAGCGCGCCCGGAGGGCGTCGCGCAGCGCCGCCGCCGTGCCCGGGCCCGTCGGGGCGGCTCCCGTGATCGGCTCCGGGGCGTGGGTGTGCCCGGTGCAGGGGCCGCGAGCCTTCTCGAACGACTGGGGACAGCCGCGATCGGGCGGCCGCCGCCACCAGGGCAACGACATCATGGCGCCGCGCGGCACGCCCGTCGTGGCCAGCGTGGCCGGTACGGTGAAGCCGCACAACTCCGGCCTCGGCGGCATCTCGTACTACTTGAGAGGCGACGACGGGAACACCTACTTCGGTACCCACCTCGACCGCCTCAGCGGGGCCAGCGGCCGGGTGACGGCGGGAACCGTGGTCGGCTACGTCGGCAGCACCGGCAACGCCTCGGCCAGCGCCCCGCACCTGCACTTCGAGATCCACCCGGGCGGAGGAAGCGCGGTCAACCCCTACCCCACGCTTCGCCGCTACTGCTGACCGCGTGCCCCTCCTCCCCTTCCTCACCGCCGACGAGCCGGTCTCCTCCCTCGAGGACTACACGCGCCGCGGTGGCGGTCGGGCGCTGGAGCGGGCCCGTGCCCTCGGCCCCGAGCAGACGGCGCGAGAGGTCAACCTCTCCGGGCTGCGCGGGCGGGGCGGGGGCGGCTTCCGCACCGGGAAGAAGTGGGCGTCGGTGCGGGCCGCCGCCGGATCGCGCCGGTTCGCGGTGTGCAACGCCGCCGAAGGCGAGCCGGCGACGTTCAAGGACCGCGCCCTGATCCGCCACAACCCGTACCAGGGCGTGGAGGGCCTCGCCGTCGCCGCCTTCGTGGTGGGCGCTGACGAGGCGTTCATCGGAACCAAGGCGAAGTTCGAGCGGGAGCGGGCGGCGCTCGTGAGGGCCGTCGAGGAGATGAGCGCTGCCGGCCTGCTCGACGGCCTGCAGGTCTCCGTGGTCGCCGGCCCCGACGAGTACCTGTTCGGGGAGGAGAAGGCGCTGCTCGAGGTGATCGAGGGCCACGACCCGCTGCCCCGCGTGCTGCCGCCGTTCCAGCACGGGCTGTTCGCCGTCGGGCCCCAGCTCGGGTGGGAGGCGCACGAGGGCCACGGCGCCGCCGGCGACGCCGCCGAGCCCAACCCCACCGTCGTCAACAACTGGGAGACGCTCGCCAACGTCCCCCACATCCTCGCCCGCGGGTCGGAGTGGTTCCGCCGCATCGGTACCGCCGAGTCTCCTGGCACCATCGTGTGCACCGTCGTCGGCGATGTCGCCGGGCCCGGGGTGTTCGAGGTCGAGATGGGGACCCCGCTGTCGGAGCTGCTCGAGCTGGCCGGGGGGCCACTCCCGGAGCGCACGTTCAAGGCGGCCTTCTCGGGCGTGGCCAACCCGGTGCTCCCGGCCGGGCGGTTCGACACGGCCCTCACCTACGAGGACATGCGTGCCGCCGGCAGCGGCCTGGGTGCCGGTGGGTTCGCCGTCTACGACGACAGCGCCTGCATGGTGGAGGTCAGCGCCGTCCTCTCCCGCTTCTTGTACGTCGAATCCTGCGGCCAGTGCCCCCCGTGCAAGCGCGACTCCGGGGAGATCACCGCGGCGCTGGACCGCCTGCGTTGGGGCGAGGGTGGCGAGGATGAGGTGGAGCTCATCGGTGCCCGCCTGCGCACGGTCACCGACGCCAACCGCTGCTACCTCGGCACCGAGGAGCAGCTGCTCGTGTCCAGCGTCCTCGAGACGTTCCCCGCCGACTTCGCCGACCACCTGGCCGGGTTCTGCCGGCTCCCTCCTCGCGACTTCGTGGTGCCGAAGGTGGACGACATCGTGGACGGCACGGTGGTGTACGACCAGCGCCAGCCCCGCAAGCAGCCGGACTGGACCTACGCCGAGCCCGTGTAGGAGCGCTCGCGTTCCGCACGCGTCGGCCCGGACAGCGCGCCGAAGCGTGCCGAGAAGGAGACGCCTGCCTCCCGCAGTAGCCTCCGGCGGGTGGACGTGGGCATCGTGGGCGCCACGGGCCCGGCGGGCAGCGCGTTGGCCGCCCGCCTGGCCTCGGTCGGCATGGACGTGGTGGTCGGCTCCCGGTCCAAGGACCGGGCACAGGACACGTGCGCCACCATCCTCCAACGCTGGCCCGACCGGGAGCTGTCACTGTCCCCGGCCGACAACGCCGTCGCCGCCGACGCCGAGGTCGTCGTGATCGCCACGCCGTGGGACGCCGCCGCGTCCACCGCGGCGTCCGTCGCCGGCCAGCTCGAGGGCAAGGTCGTCATCTCGATGGCCAACGCCCTGGTGCGCCTGGGCGACGACTTCGCTGCCGTCGTGCCACCGAGGGGGTCGGTGGCCGCCCACGTCCAGGCCGCCCTTCCCGCCTCGATGGTCGCCGCCGCCTTCCAGCACCTGCCTGCCCGTTCGTTGGCCGCCCTCGACAAGCCGGTGGAGAGCGACGTGCTCGTGTGCACCGATCACCCTGCGGCGTACGAGGTCACCGCCCGCCTGGTCAACGCCGTCCCCCACCTCCGGGCCCTCCAGGCCGGTTCCCTGGCCAGCGCGGCGCCCGTCGAGGCGCTGACCGCCGTGCTCCTGCAGCTCAACGTCCGCTATCGCACACGGGCGGCGCTGCGCCTCACGGGTATCGACCTCGACCGGTGAGGTTGTTCGATACGGCGCGCCGGGGGGTCGTCCCGTTCCGGCCCGGGCCGGTGGCCACCATGTACACCTGCGGCATCACTCCCTACGACGCCGCCCACGTGGGCCACGCCGCCACGTACCTCGCCTACGACGTGCTCCAGCGCCGGCTGCTCGATCTCGGCCACGAGTCGCGGTGCGTGCGCAACGTCACCGATGTCGACGACGACATCCTCCGCCGGGCCCGTCAGCTCGGCGTGCACTACCTCGACCTGGCCGCCGAGGAGATGGGCCGCTTCGACGCCAACATGGACGCCCTCGGCCTCCTCCCGGCGTACAGCGAGCCGCGGGCCACCTCCGCCATCCCCGACATCCTCGGCTTCATCGGGAGGGTCCTCGAGTCGGGGAACGCCTACCGGGCCGGGGGCGCCGTCTACTTCGACGTGTCCTCGTACCCGCGCTTCGGGCAGCTGAGCGGGCTACCGCGCGACGAGATGCTCGTCGTGGCCGCCGAGCGGGGCGGGCACCCCGAGGATCCCAACAAGCGCGACCCCCTGGACTTCGTCCTGTGGCAGCCCTCGGGGCCCGACGAGCCGTCCTGGGACTCGCGCTGGGGACCAGGGCGGCCGGGCTGGCACATCGAGTGCTCGGCGCTCGCCCTGCGCGAGCTGGGTACCACCATCGACCTGCACGGCGGCGGCACCGACCTGGTGTTCCCCCACCATGAGTGCGAGGCGGCCCAGTCGGAGGCGGCCACCGGGCAGCCCTTCGTCCGCCACTGGATGCACGTGGGGATGGTGCGCCTGGGTGGGGAGAAGATGTCGAAGTCGCTCGGGAACCTGGTGTTCGTGAGCGACCTGCTCAAGGACTGGGAGCCGGCGGCGGTGCGCCTGGCCATCCTTTCGCAGCACTACCGCTCGTCGTGGGAGTGGACCGAGGAGCTCATGAAGATGGCCGCCGCCCGTCTCGAGCGCTGGCGGCGGGCCGGGCCGGGTGACGCCGGCCTCGACGAGGTGCGAGCGGCGCTCGACGACGACCTCGACACTCCACGCGCCCTTGTCGCCGTCGACGCCGCTGTGGCAGCGGGCGGTGGGGTCTCGAGGGCCGCCGCCCTCCTCGGGGTCGACCCTTCCCCGTAGGCGCCGCAGTGAGCGGGCGCCTGCGCCGCCTACGGCGGCAGGCGCCGCAGCGAGCGGGCGAGCTGGTGGTCGGCGGTGAACAGGCGGCGTACCGTCAGCGCCCCGCTGACCACGGCGGCGAAGGCGTTTCCGCCGAGCAGCATGTACATCACGACGAGCTGGAGGCGGATGGCGGCGAGCGGGGGGGCGCCGGCGAGGATCATGCCGGTCATGGCGCCGGGCAGGGCGACCAGCCCGACCACCTTGGTGTTGTCCACGATGGGGAGCATCCCCGTGCGCAGCGCCCGCCGGTGCCACGGCAGCGAGGCCTCGTGCGACGTCTGGCCCAGGCTCAGGCGGGCCTCCACCTCTTGGCGGTGGGCGGCCAGGTCGTCGCGCAGCCGGGTCATGACCAGCGACGTCGTGTTCATGGCGTTGGACAGCACCATGGAGCCGAGCGGGATCACGGCGCGGGGGTCCACGGGGACGATCCCGAGCCCGGTGAGCACGCCCAGCGTGCCGGCTGACGCGGCGGCCTGGGCGGCGGCGGCGACGGCGGTGGGGCGGGGCACGTTCCGGG
>JALYMX010000123.1 GCA_030773495.1 Actinomycetota bacterium
CCCGCTCCGTACCTGCGATGTGGTGTGCTGCGTTCTATCGGGCGACCGTGGTGCTTTCCTGGTCGGAGTTGTTGGTGGTGTCGGGATCGGGGGTCGCCGACGACACGGTGGATGTCGCCGTGACGGTACCCGTCTTGGAGGGCGTCGTGACGGTGATCGTCACGACCCTGACCTCATGAGGTGCCATCGACCCCAGGTCGCAGCGGACGCCGGCGTTCTTGCCCTTGACCACCGTGCAGGTGGCGCCGCTGGCCGAGACGAACTTCGTCCCCTTGGGGCTGGTGAGCACGGTGGCCCCCTCGGCCCCATCGGGCCCGTTGTTGGTCACCGTGACCGTGTACGTGAGCGCGGTGCGCGGTGCGACGGGGTCCGGGTTGTCGGTGAGCGTGACGGAGAGGTCGGCGGCGTCCACGGCGGTCACGTTGATGCTCACCGTGGCCGTGCCGGATCCCCCGTTCCCGTCGCTCACCGTATAGGTGAAGCTGTCACCGCCACTGAAGCCCGTGTTCGGCGTGTAGGCGAACGACCCGTCGGCGTTGAGGGCCAGCGTGCCGTTGGCCGGGGCGGCGCCCACCGAGGCGCTGAGGGCGTCCCCATCCACGTCGGTGTCGTTGCTGAGCACCCCCGGGGCCGGCACGGTGAGCGCCGTGTTCTCGGCGGTGGAGTAGGCGTCGCCCAGCGCTGCCGGGTCGTCGTTGACGGCGGTCACGCTGATGCTCACCGTGGCCGTGTCGGATCCCCCGTTCCCGTCGCTCGCCGTGTAGGTGAAGCTGTCGGGGCCGTTGTAGTTGGCGTTGGGCGTGTAGGTGAACGACCCGTCGGGGTTGAGCGCCAGCGTGCCGTTGGCCGGGCCGGTGGCCAGCGAGGCGGTGAGGGCGTCGCCCTCGGCGTCGGTGTCGTTGCCCAGCACCCCGGGGGCGGCCACGGTGAGCAGCGTGTCCTCGGCCGTGGTGTAGGCGTCGTCCACCGCGACAGGGGCGTCGTTGACGGCGTTCACGGTGATGCTCACCGTGGCGGTGTCGGAGGCGCCGCTCGGGTCGCTGGCCCTGTAGGTGAAGCTGTCGACGCCGTTGAAGCCGGCGTTGGGCGTGTAGGTGAACGACCCGTTGGGGTTGAGCATCACGGTTCCGTTGGCCGGGGCGGTGCCCAAGCTGGCGGTGAGCGCATCACCATCCGGATCGCTGTCGTTGCCGAGCACGCCGGGGGCGTTGATGTTCAGCGTCGTGCCCTCGCTCGCCGAGTAGGCGTCGTCGACGGCGACCGGCGGGTCGTTGGCCCCGCTCACGGTGATGGTGACGGTTGCCGTGGCCATCCCCCCGTTCGGGTCATGGGCCATGTAGGCGAAGCTGTCCGTGCCGCTGAAGTTGGCGTTGGGCGTATAGGTGAACGATCCGTCAGGGTTGAGCACCAGGGTGCCGTTGGCCGGGCTGCTGGGCATCTCCGCCGTCAGCGGGTCACCGTCGGGGTCACTGTCGTTGCCCAGCACCCCGGGGGCCGGGACACCCAGTGTCGTGTCCTCGGTGGTGCTGTAGGCGTCGCTGCCGGCGACCGGCGGGTCGTTCACCGCGTTCACGGTGATGCTCACAGTGGCTGTGTCGGAGCCGCCGTTCCCATCACTCGCCGTGTAGCTGAAGCTGTCGGCACCGTTGTAGTTGGTGCTGGGCGTGTAGGTGAACGACCCGTTGGCATTGAGCGTCACGGTGCCATTGGCCGGCGCGCTCGTGACGCCGACGGTCAGGTTGTCGCCGTCGGCGTCGGTGTCGTTGGCCAGCACGCCCGGAGCGCCCACGTTCAGGACAGCGTCCTCGTTCGTGGTGTAGGCGTCGTCGCCCGCCACCGGCGGATGGTTCCCCCCAGGCGCGACGGTCACGCCGCAGACCGACTGGCCGAGGTACAGGTGACCCTTGAGGACGCTGGTGTTCCCGGGCGGATCGGTCCCGAAGTGCTCGTGGGCGGCGTTGACCCTGAACGAGCCGTCGGTGCCCGTGACCTGCTCGTTGAACACGACGGTGAAGTAGTCGGTGGAGCTGGCGCTCAGGTGGATGTGGCCGGTGTGAGTGGTCCCAGCCGTCGGGGTGGTCGGCAACGTGATGACCACGGGATCGTGCTCGCCGGCCTCCGGGTAGATGAGGTCGCCGTCGTTGAACCCGCTGTCCGTCTGCAGCGTGGCGTTGGTCAGCGTGGTGGAGCCGCTTGTCGCCGACCCCGACGCCGTGCACGTGCTGGCGATGCTGTCGGCCGTGAGGATCTCCGAACCGGTGGAAGGCTGCGTCGTCGCCTTGTTCACGTTCTTCAGCGAGGTGGAGGTGGTCACTGACCCGGTCGTACCGAGGCTGCCGGAGCTGCTCACGTCGATGTCGTCGGAGCTGAACAACGTCGCGGGACCGTACTGCACGATCCCGGTGGAGGCAGAAGCCGTCTGCGGGCTGTTGGACGCGTCCGATGCCAGCGTCACCGTGGGCGTCGGCCCCGTGTCGGACTGCGCCCCGCCGAAGAGGGAGATCTCGTCGGCGTGGTACCCGAAGGCACTGCCCTTCACCGCTGTGACGTTGGAGTGGGTGGCGGTCGCCGGCCGCACGCCGATGGCCATGAGCGCCATCGCTGCGCACGTCAGGATGACACCAGGCTTTCGAAGAACCGCTCCTCGTGGTTGTGTCCAGACCATTCTGCCCCCTTTGTCGAAAGCTGCGTGGGAACCGGTGCCGCGGCGGCCTTCCTCGCCGAAGCAAGCGGCGCGACGGAGTGCCGCACCGTGAACGTACCGGCAGGCCGCTTTCGGAACATCGGCCATGGTGGCCTATTTATGTCTGCTCGTTTCGGCGGTAGGTGCGGGTAACATCGAGTGCAGGGCCGCCCACCGCGCCGCCTCGCGGGTGAGCTCCCGCCGCGAACGGATGCCCAGCTTGGCGTAGACGTGCCCGAGGTGGTGCTGGACCGTGCGCCGCGAGATGAACAGGCGCTCACCCACTTCGGGGTTGGTGAGGCCCTGCACGACCAAGGCGACCACCTCGCGCTCGGCCGGTGTGAGGCTCTCCACCCCGCTGGCGGGCCGACCGCGCCCGCGCCGGCGCTTGCGGGCGTAGGAGATCGCGTCCTGGAGCGACAGGCGGGAACCCTCGTCCCAGGCGAGCTGCCATGCCTCGTCGCCGAGGCCCCGGTGTACCCGGTTCCGGTCGGCGTCGTAGCCATGCCGGTGCGGCACCGGGCGGGCGAACCCGTGCCGCTCCCTCAGCGCCGCGGCGGCGGCGAACAGCCGCGCCGCCTTGTCGAGTCGGCCTTCGAGCCCGGCCAACGCCGCCAACCCTTCCAGGGACCGCGTGATGGCGGCGACGTCCCCCGTCTGCTCCTCCAGGTCCAGCGCCTGATGGCTGAGCCCGAGGGCGGCGTCGAGGTCACCGCGGGCGCGGGCGAGGTGGGCCTGCCCCGCGAGGGCCCAGGCCAGGCCCTGATTGTCGCCGCTGCCCCGGGCGGCCTCCTCGGCGTCGGTATAGAGGCGGGCGGCGGCGACGGCGTCGCCGGTGGCGGCGGCCACGTCGGCCAGCATCAGCGTGCACCGCACCTGGTGGTACGGGAAGGCGGCTTGCTCATTGCCTCGGCCGAGCGCCTGCTCGCACAGGCCCCGGGCTCGCTCCACGGCGCCGTCCGCGTACTCCACCGCGGCAAGGAACAGCTCGCAGCGACGGATCGACAGCGGGAGGCCTGCTTCGTGGGCCAGTTCGAGGGCGTCGGCGAGGAGACGTCGGGCACGGCGGGTGTCGCCTCGCGCTCGGGCCAGCTCAGCGAGCAGGCTCAACACGGCGCTGCGGGTGTCACTGTCGCCCATCCGCTCGGCGCGACCCAGCACCTCGTACAACGGCGGCTCGACGGCTGCGTACTCGCCGCGGAGGAGTGCCACGCGCGCCAACCCGAACAGGGCGTCGTCGACGGCCGCCGGATCGAGGTCGGCTGCTCGGAGCCCCAGGACCTCGGCGAAGCAGCGGCGGGCGCCGGCCGCGTCCCCGGTCAGGAACCGACCCTGACCGAGGTTGCACAGGGCATGCGCGAGGCGGTTCGAGTCGTGCACCTCCCTGACGCGGGCCACCTGTTGCTCCATGAGGGGAATCGAGTGGCGGGGATTGCGGCACATCTCGAGCACGTCGTGGCAGACGCACCCGCTCGCCTCGTGGACCTCGCCGGACTGGCGGAACAGAGAGACGCTCTGCCCGAAGAGCTCCAGCCCGGCGCTGTGGTCACCGAGCAGGTGGACGAAGCGGCCGGCGCCGCGCGTCGCCTCGGCGCGCAGGGCGGAGGGCGCGTGGTCCCCCGCGGACAGCGCACCGTGGAGCCAGCGCAAGCCCTCGCGCAGATGACCGCGGGTCTCCCAGAACCACGTGAGGGAGTTCGCCAGCTTCAGCCCGATCTCGAGTTGGCCGCGGTCGCGCGCCCACGCCAGCGCAGCCCGGAAGTTGTCGTGGTCCTCATCGAGCTGCTGCAGCCAGGCTCCCTGCGCCCCCTCCCTCCGGGCCTCCGTCTCGGCCACCCGCGCCACGCTCCAGGCGGCGTGCAGGGAGAGGAACTCGTCCGTCTCGTGCGCCTCGTCGAGCTTCATGCGGGCGAACTGCCGGGTCGTGTCGAGCAGGCGGTACCGGGTCCCGGCGCTGGCCCGCTCGGCGACGACGAGCGACTTCGCCACGAGCGACCCGAGCAGGTCGAGGACGTCGTCCCGCGCCACTTCGTCACCACTGCAGACGCGCTCGGCGGCATCGAGGGACCAGCCGCCGGCAAAGACCGACAGCCGGCGTAGCAGGCTCGCCTCCCCGGCCGACAGCAGGTCATGGCTCCACTCGAACGCGGCGCGCAAGCTGGCGTGCCGAGGGTGGGCTGTGGCACTGTCCCCAGCGAGGAGCTGGAACGGGTGGTCCAGACGGGCGACGAGCTCCGCCGGCGACAGGACCACGCTTCGCGCCGCGGCCAGCTCGATGGCGAGGGGAAGGCCGTCGAGGCGCCGGCAGATGTCCGCCACCGAGGGCGCGACGTCGAGGGTGAGGGCGAAGCCGGGACAGGTGTCGCCGGCCCGCTCGACGAACAGTCGCACGGCCTCGCTGGCGGCAAGCGCGGCAAGGTCGACGTCGGCGCGGCGAGGGACGGCCAGCGGCCGGAGCGACCACACACGCTCGCCGGTGATCCTCAGGGGCTCGCGGCTCGTGGTGAGGACCCGCAGGCCGGGACAGCCACGGAGGAGCTGGCCCACCACGGTTGCGCAGCCCGAGATCACGTGCTCGCAACTGTCGACGACGAGGAGGGCGCGCCGTTCGCCGAGGTGATGGATGAGATCGAGCACCGCCTGGGCGGGGGTCGCGGCGCGACCGAGCAGCTGAACCAGCACGGCCTGTGCCACCCTCGTCGAGTCGCTTACCGCGGCCAACTCCACCATCCAGACGTCGTCCCGGTCGCTCCCCGCCGCCAGCTCCACCAGCCAGGCGCCGTCGGGGTCGTGGTCGGCTACGCGTCTGGCCACCTCGAGGGCCACTCGCGTCTTGCCGATGCCGCCCGGTCCGCACACGGTGACCAGGCGTGAACGCGCGAGGGCGTCGGTCACGGCGGCGACGTCGTCCTGCCGCCCCACGAAGCTGCTCAGCGACGATGGCAGGTGGCGCCGACGTTTGCGGCCGTATGCGCGCAGTGCCGTGCTCGGAAGCCCTTCGTGCGGCCCTTCGCGGACGACCACCGATGGATCGTCGATCTTCGCTGTTCGCACGAGCGCGAGGGACTCGCGCCCGTTCCCCTCGTCGACCGTTCGCGAAATCGTCATGGTTCCCCTGAGCGCCCCAACCGTGTCGAACGAAACCGCTGCGCGCCGGTAAGGATGACATGGTGAGCCGCTCGCGGCCAGACTTCGATGGTCAAAAAACACCTAGTTCACCACCTAACGCGGGATCGCGGGCCACCTCGGATCCCTGGCGGCCGTCCCCGTCACGCTGTGTGGTGGGCGGAATGATGGGTAATGTGGAAACGTCGGTAGGGGGAAAGCCCACCTACAGCCCGCGACCTTACGTTCTTCCCTAGGTTCTGCTTGGTTCCGAGCCGAGGTGGAAGGCGGGCGAGGACTCGACGAGCAGGCGAGCCGTGGGGGTCTGTGGCGTCGTGGAGACGACGGCCGAGGGCCCCTCCTCCACCACGCGGCCGGCGTCGAGCACGACCATCCGGTCGGTCACCTTGCGTACCACTGCCAGGTCGTGCGAGATGAGCACCAACCCCAGGCCCATCTCCACCTGGCGCTCTCGGAGCACCACCAGCATGCGGGCCTGCTCCGAGGCGTCGAGCATGGCGGTCGGCTCGTCCGCCACCAGTAGCTTGGGCTTCGAGACGAGGGCCCGGGCCAGGGCCACCCGCTGCAGCTGGCCTCCGGACAGCTCGTGGCTCCGGGCGCGCAGGAACGAGCCGGTGGCGGGCAGCCCCACGCTCTCGAGGACTTCGGCCACGGCTGCCCTACGCTCGGCGCTGTCACTCGTCTCGCCCGCGTCGAGAGGTTCGCCGACGAGGTCTTCCACGTTGAGATGGGCCGAGAGGGCTTCGGCGGGGTCCTGCATGACGAGCTGGACTTGGTGTCGAAGCCGCTCCGCTGCGTGCTCCGACGTCGGCAGCGGCTGCCCCCCGAGGAGGACCTCCCCGCCGTCGGGGGCGAGATGCCCGGAGAGGATGCGGGCGAAGGTGGACTTCCCGCTGCCCGACGGTCCGACGATCCCGACGGACTCCCCCTCACGCAACTCGAGGGAGACGCCGGCGAGAGCCCTCACCGCGCGTGGGCCGTCACCGAACGACTTCACGACGTCGCGAGCGGACAGGAGCATCTTCAGCCCGCCGAAGTGGCACAGCACGAGTCGCTCGCGGGACGGGATCAACTCGGGCCGCGCCTCGCCGCAGACCGTCTCGGCCTGAGTGCAGCGGGGGTGGTACGGGCACCCCGAGGGGACGCACCGAGGGTCGGGGGGACGCCCCCGGATCGGCCGCAGGTCCTTCGTCGTCGTCACGACGGGGTAGGCGTTCACCAGTGCCCAGCTGTAGGGATGGGCGGGGTCGCCGATGACCCGGGACGTCGCCCCGTCCTCCATGATCTCGCCGGCGTAGAGCACGATGGTGCGGGACGCCATGCGGGCGGCATCGGGCAGGTCGTGGGAGATCACGACAAGGGCGAAGCCGCGTGTCTCGGCCAGTGCGACGATGCGCTCTACCAGCTCGTCCCGGGTGGACGGGTCCAGGCCGGCGGTGGGCTCGTCGAGCACGACGAGCGCGGGGTCGAGGGCCAGGACCATGGCGAGGGTGGCACGCCGGCGCTGGCCGCCCGAGAGCTGGTGCGGGTGGCGCTCGAGCAGCGCCGGGTCGAGCAACACCTCGCGGGCGAGCTCAGTCGCCCGGCGGGCGGCCTCGCCGGCGCCCATCCCGAGGCGGTCGCGCAGAGGCTCGGCCACCTGGTTCCCGACGGTGACGACCGGGTTGAACGGCGCACCCTGCAATCCCAGGGCGACCGTGGCCCACCGCACCGAGCGCAAGGTCTCGTCGGACGCCCCGAGCAGCTCGACGCCGTCCACGCGCACGCTGCCCTGAGCCTCGGGTGGCTGTATCAGACCGGACAAGCAGAGCGCCAAAGTCGACTTTCCCGAGCCGCTCTCGCCCACGATGGCCAACGACTCGCCGCGCTCAAGCGAGAAGCTCACGCCTCGCAACGCCTCGACCTCGCCGGCGAATCGCACGGCCAGGTCGGACACCTCGACGAGGGGCGCCCCGCCCGACGGGGGGCGGCCCATCCTCGCGTGCCCCCGGTCATCGGTGGCCCCCGCAGGCGCGACGGTGCTAGTTGCGGCCGCCCCGCTCCCGTTCGACGGCGGGTGCGTCACGCTACCAGTCGGGTCGACCCCGCGTCGCTTGGTCGTGCCCCGCCACCCAGGTCGCATTGGCCCCACATTGCCAGACGCCACCGGTGCCCACGATGCGTGTGGGACCGTCGCAGCAGACATTCTGGACACGCAGTGAGGCGTAGCCGCCCGACTCGTGCCGGTCGGGGTTGTGCCGGGCCGGGTTATATGTGACGCTAGGTGCGGAACGTCGCGTCTACGAGGTCAGGGAGTAGCGAATGCCGAACCGAGGCCCGGTGCGTGTCAGGTCGAACCGCTTGGCGGCAGCCCTTGTGAGCGTGGTTGCCGTAGGGGCGGCAATGCTGGCGTCGGTGCCTTCGTCCAGCGCCGACACGTCGGCCGTCAAGGGCAGCGCCTTCGGGTACCACGCCGACGAGATCTCCCTGTTCGGCGGGGCCCAGCCCGACACCGGCCCCACGCCCACCGTCGCCCTGGCGGCCGATGCGTCCAACAGCCCTCAGACGGCGACGGAGTCCACCGGGTTCGCTCAGTACGGCCCGGCGACGTTGTTCAGCTCGGATCGCATTGACGTGAGCAGCTCCGGCAGCCTCGGTCCCACCGGTTCGGTGACGAGCTCCACCAGCATCCAGAACGTCAACAAGGCGACGACGCAGCCGACGACGGGTTCGGAGATCCTCACCGCCGACACGGTGGCCAGCACGTGCACGGCCTCCGCATCGTCTCCGACCCCGACGGGCGCTACCACGCTCACCAACGCGACCCTCCAGCTGGATAGTGGCTTCAACGACGGCGACGCCGTCTACCCCGAGCCGGGCGAGCACGACGCCGAGGTCATCGCGTTGCCGACCACCCCGGCACCCGGGACGTCGCACGACGGCCACATCCACCTCAGCGCGACCTCCCGTGACGACTTTCGTGTCGTCCTCAACGAGCAGGTGACGAACGCTGACGGCTCGCTCACCGTCAACGCCGTCCACGAGTACTTCGGGACGACGCCGACGAGCGTCCTCAAGGGCCATCTGATCCTCGGCCAGGCGGTGTGCGGCGTCACGGTGACCGCGCCCACCACCACCACCACGGCGCCGACCACCACAACCACCACCACGGCGCCGACCACCACAACCACCACCACGGCGCCGACCACCACGACCACCACCACGGCGCCGACCACCACGACCACCACGGCGCCGACCACCACGACCACCACGGCGCCGACCACCACGACCACCACGGCGCCGACCACCACGACCACCACGGCGCCGACCACCACGACCA
>JALYMX010000124.1 GCA_030773495.1 Actinomycetota bacterium
GGGCGTGGCCGGCGCCCGGGTGGCGGCCCGGCGGCTGCCCGCCGACGCCGGCGCCGCAGGTGGGGTGCTGGCCGAACGGAGTCGGGAGCGACGGGGCCGAACCGGCCGACGGTGTCTAACCCTCCGACGGAGCTCGACCACACCCGGAACTCGGGCGGGACGACGCCGTGCTCGCCGCCCGCGGCGGCCGCCACCGCCCATGGCCGCTCCTCGCCCGGTTCGAGACGCCCGACCGAGGTGCCGGCGGAGCCCACGGAGACGGCGGCGTCCTCGAGGGCGTAGGGCATGCGGTTGCGCACGGTGCCCTCGGCCTGGCCGTCCCCGCTCGACGTCGCCGTCACCTCCAAACCCCCTCGCGCCGGCGGCGCACCCACCCCCGACGCCACCCCGAACTGGCCCGCTCCGAGGTCCAACCGAGCCGCCGGCCCGCGTCGCGTCACCTCGGCTGAGGTGGCGAACAGTTGACCCGAGAACCGGGAGAGCACGGTCGAGGGGCTGGCGCTCGCCGTCCACGCCCCCGGGAAGGAGACCTCGGTCGTCTGCCGCCCTCGCGCCGCCACGCCCACGAAGGTCGTCGCCTTGACGCCCAGGGCGTCGAACTCGAGGGCGGTGCCGTGCGCCAGCTTGGTGTCCTGCCGCAGCTCTTCGGCGCCCACGTAGCTCCCCGCCGTGAAGACCACGGCGATGACCGGGATCACGACCCACGCCAGCTCTGAGCGGCGGCGGCGGCGGAGAACGACCGCCGTGACCGGGCCGACCACGACGACGTAGACGACGAGGAACGCCAGCAACCCGCCGATGGCCGGCACGCGCAGGCCGGCGTCGACGGCCAGGGCGTCGCCGATGGAGCCGGGCGGGCCGCCGAAGCCCACGAAGCCGCCGCGTTCGTCGCCGCCCGACCCCGCGATGGACGGCTCGACCAGCCGGTCCCACCGACCTTCGCCCATGGCCCCGGCGGTCAGCCGGACCCGGCCGAGGCCGGCCGCCCCGTGCCCTTGAGGACCGGGCTGCCACGCCGGCGGCAGGCCGTCCACGCTCGAACCCGGCGCCGAGTCGACGAGCAGGTTCCCCCCGTCGCCCAGCCACCGAAGCAACCCCTGGCGCACCGGCGCAGCGAGCGACGCCAGGTCGTCGGGGCCGGCGGCGATCGTCCCGAGCACCTCCAGTGAGGCCGGCGCCTGCGCCAGCTCGGCCCGGCCCAGCTTCACGAAGCGGGCGACGCCGGCCTCGACGGCCAGCGGCGCGGCGGCCGGCGGTTCCGTCCCGTCGAGGGCCCCGGGCAGCACCCCGACCAGCTCGTCGCCGGCGGTGGCGTGCAGCGACTGGCGCTCGCTGGCGGCGACGGCGTCGCCTCGCCCGTCGAGCACCCGGGCGCTCACCGTCGAGCCCGGCTGCCCGAAGGAGCCGACCGGTGGGGCGACGACCAGGAAGGACTTGGTGCTGCCGCCGGCCACCTCGACGGGTACCCGCACTCTGCTGACCACCTGGTCGGGCCCCGCCTGCGGCCGGACCGTCACCTCGAGCACACCTTGCAGGAGACGGTCAGCGGTGATGCCGACCGTCACCGGCACGCTCCGGTCCGGCACGTACGAGCCGCGATAGCCGCCGGCGACCGTGATCTCGGTGGCCGCCGCCACTGGGTCGGCGGGAACAACGGCGATCACCGTCGCGACCACCAGGCCGAGCAACCAACGTGGCTGCACCGGGGATCGCACGAGAGGCAGTTTGGCGGGGTTGCCGGCGCCGTTCTCGGCACGTCCTGGTCCACATGGCGAGCCGAAGTGTGCCGAGAACGTGGGGGTGCCTTGCGGGCTACCGCGCACGTCGGTTTTGCGCCCGGGGGCCCGGTCGGCGCCCCCGTGGAGACGGGGCCGGCGGGGCGCCAAAGATGTCGGAGGCTGTGACCGTCAGCGTCCCCGGTGCGGCGCCGCTGATGTCGTCGCGGGCGGCGAGGGCAAGCCGCAGCGGATCTCTGAGCTTCGGCAACTCGGCAGACTTCCGGGCCAGGGCAGCCTCGAGCGGCGCGGCGTCGACCGCCCTGGCCCACTTGGCCTCACCGACGAGGACGGCCGCCCGCTCCCGGCCGGCGAGCGCGACGGCGTCGATCTCGTCCCCGCCACGGACCCAGAACGCGCCGATCGCAACGACGTCGCCGAGTTCCCCAATGGCGGCCAGCCGGCGCAGGTGCTGGCGGAACGCCTCCTCGAAGCGGGGGCCGAGGAAGTCGTCGAGGGAACCGACGAGCACCCGCAGGATGGAGGGGCCGAGGCCGCGGTCGATCTCCGACCGGTACCGGTCGACCACCCCGAGCCAGAAGGCGAGGAAGTTGTCGACGACTCGGTAGACCGCCCGCCGGCTGCGTGCCGGGTCCTCCGTGACCGGCACGAGGCGCTCGAGGAGCCGTAACTCGACGAGACGCTCGAGGGTCCGAGTGGGATCGGTCCGAACGGCATCCTTGATCTCGGAGTACTTCGTTCGTCCCGCGGCGACGGCCGCCATCACCTGCCCGGCGAGGCCTTGCGTGTCACCTTCCGTGGCGAGGATCAGCTGGCCCTCGTTGAGCAGCCGGCCGCCGGGACTGCACACCAGCTCGGCGAGGTTCGCCTCCACCGAGGCCTGCTGGTCCCACCACGACAGGTACAGCGGCACCCCGCCGACGAGGCCCCAAACCAGGGCACGGGTGGCCGCGTCGAGCCCAGGCAGCATCAGGCCGGCCTCGTGCGGCCCGAACGGGTGCACCGCGAGGCGAAGCCCGAACCGGCCGAACAGTGGGCGCCGCTCCTCCGCGAGGGCCTCCATCGTGCGCACCGCCGACCCGCACAGCAAGAACCGCAGCGGCGACGGCCTACCGAGCCGTTCGGCGACGGCGCGGAGGACGCTCTCGAGCTCTTGCGAGGTTCGCAGCAGGTCGGGGAACTCGTCGAGGACGACGAGGGTCGGCTCCCCACGCCCGGCAGCAACGAGGGCGTCGAAGGCTTCGTCCCAGCTGCGGTAGGGGCGCGCCTCCAGGTCCCGGGTACCGGCGAGGCCCGCCCGTGCCACCTCGGCGGAGAGGCGCTGCAGCTCCAGCACCGCCGGCCGGCCTCCGCCCGTGTGAACGACAGCGGCCCGGCGCTGCTCGGCGAAGCGGGAGAGGAGCCAGCTCTTGCCCACGCGACGGCGACCCCAGACGAGTCCAAGCGAGTCGCCCGACGCCCACCACCGTTCCAGCTGGGCCAGCTCGTCGTCTCGGTCGACAAACACACGATCACCCCACTAGCTGAGTAGGCTACTGATACGTAGGCTACGCACGATGTAGGTAGCTTGGATGATCGCCGGTTCATCGGCAGGTGGTGGCGCGTGACCGACCTCGCAGCAGGCGTCAGCTTCGGTGACGAAGGCGGTGTGTCAGCCTAAGCTGACGGCCATGAGCATCACTCCGGAATTGGTCCGCGACGTCGGCAGCTCCGACCCGCGTGACGGGTTGCGAGCAGTGGCGGCGCTGCGCCGGCTGGTCGAGCAGCTGGAGGTCCTGCACGTCGGTCGCGCTCGCGACCTCGGCTGGTCCTGGCAGGAGATCGCCGGCGAGCTGGGGGTGACGAAGCAGACCGTTCACCGCAAGCACGGTCGGCGACTGCGGGGGTGAGCTGAATGTTCGAGAGGTTGAGTCAGGACACGCGCGAGGTCTTGGTCCGAGCCCAGGAGCATGCTCGCCGGCTCGGCCACGGCTGGGCCGGCTGCGAGCACCTGCTGTTGGGCGTCGCCGAGTCGACGACGCCGGCAGGGGCGCTGTTGCGCGACGCCGGCGCCCGCCCCGACGCGCTCGAGGAGGCGATCGCCGCGGTGATCGGGACGGGACCGGGCGCCGGCGACGACAAGGTGCGCTCGCCACGCTGGGGATCGACCTGGACCAGGTCCAGATCGCCGCCGAGACGACCTTCGGGCCCGGCGCCCTCGACGCCGCCGGCGCCCGTGTCCGGCGTCGGAGGTGGGGCCGGCTGCGGCGGGGCACGCGCTGTGCGACAGCCACCGGGAAGCGGCCCTTCACCCCGAAGGCCAAGCGTTGCCTGGAACTGTCGCTGCGCGAGGCGCTGCGGCTCCAGGACGGCCACGTCGGCGTCGAACACGTGGCGTTGGCCCTCCTGGCGCGGGAGGACACGGCCGCCTGGAAGGTCCTCCTCCACGTCGGCGTCGTTCCTGCCGAGCTGCGACAGGCGGTCGAACAAGTGCACCGCCGGAGCGCCTGAAGCACGACACGTAGCCACCCGGACACGATTTGCGCGCCGCCCGGGCACCGCGCCGCGCCATCGGGTACCGTCGTCCTGGAACGCTCTCGTCCGGTTCGATGTTTGGTACCGGATCTTCAGGTGTTCTGCAGGTTCGGGGACTATGACGCACGGGGGGGTTCGCGGCCGAGACGGCCGAGCGATCACGGGCGAAGGAGCAGAGTTTCCGGCGACACTCGCGTCGGGAGGCCAGGGGGGAGGGTGAAAGGCGTGGGAGCGACGCTGCTGAACCAAAGCCGCACCGAGCGCGCGCTGAGCACGGGACGGCGCGCAACGGCACAGCGCGCGGCACCGCAACGGGACCCTGGCGGTCCCTAGGGGCCGGGTAGGCGGGCGACCAGGCATCGGCACGGCTCGGTACCGACAAGCATGTGGGCCGAGGTTGTGGGCACAAGCGTTGGGCGTGCTTCGGTCATCACCGACGCACTCGCACGCCGAGCGATACGCGGCGCGCCACCGGGAGGGCCGGCCCTGCCTGGCGAGGCGGTGCAGCCCGGAGTCGTCGTCACCGCCGGGGGGGGCGACGAGCTCGTCGACGCAGTCGCCCGCCACCACGACGCCGGGCGGCCGGTGCTGGTGGTCGACGCCAAGGGGGATCCCGATCCTCGGCAGGTGTGGGCATTGCTGGCAGCCGGCGCCGCCGACGTCGTGCGGTGGCAGGACGAGTCCACCGCGGACCTCGTGGCCGCTCGACTGGAGCGCTGGCTCGAGATCGAGCGGCTGGTGCAGTCGCCGGCGGTCCGCGCGACCGTCGTCGGGCGCAGCCGGCCCTGGATGGCCGTGCTGCGCCGCCTCGTCGAGGTCGCCCGGTTCACGAGCTCACCGCTGCTGCTGACGGGCGAGAGCGGCACCGGCAAGGAGCTCGCCGCCGGCCTCGTGCACACCCTCGACCAGCGGTCGCCGAAGGGCCGGCTCGTCGTCGTCGACTGCACGACCGTCGTCCCCAGCCTTTCAGGCAGCGAGTTCTTCGGCCACGAGCGCGGCGCGTTCACCGGCGCCGTGCAGGCACGCGACGGCGCCGTCGGGCTCGCCGACGGCGGGACGTTGTTCCTCGACGAGGTGGGCGAGCTCCCCCTCCAGCTTCAGGCCGAGCTCCTCCGCGTGATCCAGGAAGGCACCTACAAGCGGGTCGGGAGCAGCCGGTGGGAGCGGTCGTCGTTCCGGCTCGTCTGCGCGACGAACCGCGACCTCGAGGTCGAGTGTGACGAAGGTCGGTTCCGGCGCGACCTCTACTACCGCATCGCCGGTGTCGTCGTCGCCCTGCCGCCGTTGCGCGAGCGGCGCGACGACGTGCTTCACCTGTTCCGGGCGTTCCTGCGGCAGCTCCTCCCCGGCGACACCACGCCGGAGCTGACGCCGGAGGTCGCCGCGTACGTGCAGCACCGGCCGTACCACGGCAACGTCCGGGAGCTTCGCCAGCTGGCCGCACGCGTCGCGCTCCGCCACGTCGGGCCCGGGCCGATCACACCCGGCGACCTGCCCGACGACGACCGACCCGACGCCGACTCGGTCGAGTTGTGGGACCGGGCGGGGCTGGGCGCCGCCGTGCGCACCGCGGTCGCCGCCGGCGTCACGCTGCACGAGATCGAGCGGGTCGCCGGCGATCTCGCCGTCGAAGCGGCGCTGGCCGACTCGGCGAACCGGGTCAGCGACGCCGCCGCCCGCCTCGGGATCTCCGACCGGGCGGTGCACTACCGGCTGAAGGCTCGGGCCG